>CAKSHG010000134.1 GCA_934456315.1 uncultured Oscillospiraceae bacterium
GCGCCGATGATACCCGCGTCGTTTCCGAGCTGGCAGATGCCGAGCCTGGTGGACTGCTTGGGGTCTACGCAGTAGCTGTCCTCGGCGATTATCTTCTCGAGGGGCTTTGTGAGGTTGTCGCCCTCCTTGCAGATACCGCCGCCGATGAGGAGTATCTCGGGCTGGAATGTGTTGACGATATTGGTCAGTCCGCAGCCGAGGTAGGATATGTACATATCCACAACGCCGGACGCGCTCTTGTCGCCTGCGCGCCAGCCGTCGAATGCGGTCTTGCCGTCGACGTTGCTGATGTCGCCGGAGCACAGCTCCCACATCTTGCTGGACTTATCGGCTTCCATGGCTTCCTTGGTCATCGTGATGAGCGCAGTCGCGGAGGAGTACGCTTCGAAGCAGCCCTTGCGTCCGCAGTTGCAGGGTCTGCCGCCGTACTGGATAACGGTGTGACCAAGCTCCGCGCCGCAGTAGTTGAAGCCGGTGTATATCCTGCCGTCGATGATGATACCGCCGCCTACGCCGGTGCCGAGGGTTACAACGACGACGTCCTTGTAACCCTTGCCTGCGCCGGCGAGCACCTCGCCGAATGCCGCAGCGTTGGCGTCGTTTTCAACGTAGACCTCCTTGCCGAGGCGTGCGCCGATGAGCGCGCGCAGGTCGGTGTTGCGGAAGCCGAGGTTGCAGGAGTACAGCACCACTCCGGTGTTGCGGGAAGCGGTGCCGGGGGTGCCGATACCGATGGAGTTCAGTTCGTCGATGGTGACCTTAGCCTCGTTTAGGGCTTTCCAGACGGTTTCCGCGATGGAATCCGCTATTTCTTCCGCAGGGCGGGGGAGGTCGGTCTTGCAGGTTGCCTTTGCTACGATGTTGTAATTTTCGTCGACCAGACCGACTTTGATGTTAGTGCCGCCGAGGTCGATACCGATATTGTATTTCATTTTGATTAACACCTTTCTTGGGAATTCGGAATTTCGGTGTCCGCTTCGCGGACGGATTTTAATACGATACGATCGGATAACCACCGCGAAAACGGACATTGATCCTGAATTCCCCTGTCTGTCCCGCGAAAGCGTGACATTAATTCCGAATTAAATATTGAGGTCTGACATTATTTCCTCGCTGTCGGAGTCGATTCCGAGCTGGTGGAGCAGGTCCTTTGCCGCGTTGTAGCCCATCTTCTTCATACGGTTGTTCATTGCGGCTACCTCGAGGATAACGGCGAGGTTACGTCCGGGCTTTACCGGAATGGTGAGCAGCGGCACCTTAACGCCGAGAATGGTCATATAGTGGGTGTCCACGCCCATTCTGTCGTAGGTCTTTTCGGGGTTCCACAGCTCAAGCTCGACTACCATGTCTATCTTCTCGTTGAGCTTGACGGCGCCTACGCCGAACAGCTGACGCGCGTTGATGATACCGATACCGCGCAGCTCGAGGAAGTGGCGGATATTATCCGGAGAGCTTCCGACCAGCGTGATGTTGGAGGCTTTCTTAATCTCTACGGCGTCGTCCGCGATGAGTCTGTGACCGCGCTTTACAAGCTCGATGGCGGTTTCGCTCTTACCTACGCCGCTTTCGCCGAGAATGAGCACGCCCTCGCCGTAGATCTCGATGAGAACGCCGTGGCGGGTGATACGGGGCGCGAGCTGGAGGTTAAGGAAGTTTACCAGCTTGGAGGTGAACACCGAGGAGGACTCGTCCGTGCGCAGGAGTATCGTTTCGTGCTCCCTGGCGCTGTCCACCAGCTCCGGGAAAACTTCCAGGTTGCGGGTGACGATGAGCGCGGGGAACTTGTAGCTTAGCAGGTTGTCGATACGCTCGCGACGTACGTTCGGCTCCAGCGTGGAGAGGTAGGAATGCTCCGTGCGCCCCATGACCTGGATACGCTGCTTGTCGAAGTATTCGTAGAATCCCGCGAACTGAAGTCCCGGGCGGTTTATCTCGTGGTCGGAGATGAGGGTGTTGCCGCCGTCCTCCGGCATGTATATCACTTCAAGCTTGTATTCGTCGATAATTTTCTGCAAGGGGAACGAAAATTCCCGGTTGATCTCATCAAAAGGCATAAAAATGTTCCTTTCCCGTTTTTTGATAGCGGCGTACAATGCCACAATTATATTATACAACAAGCGGAAAATTATTTCAATACGTTTTGTGAAATTTTAACCGGGAGATACTTTCAGGCTGTCGAGAAATCGCCATCTGCGTCGTCACCATTATGACGGCAGGCAAAAAGCCTAGCCGTCATAAGGGTTCCTAGCATCTGACGATTTCTCGACAGCCTGTTCAGTAAGACAGTTCTATGCAGTCCAGCGTCCGGAAGTCCACGATATAGATACGGTCTGACTTGATATATTTCATACCGCGCATGACAATAGGGTCGTCGGGCGTGGCTATCACTGCGGCAGTGGAGGTGGAATATCCAGTGGGGCAGGTTCCGGCTATCATGGTGTAGTCAGTTCCTCCGGTTCTCACGTCCATGAGGAATATCCTGTTGTTAGTCATATAAAATGTGTATATTCCATTAGTGGTCGAACCGATGGTTATTTCCGAGCCGCTGCCGCCGGTGAAACTTGCAGTGCAGACCGTTCCGTTTTCCGAACTGCTGTTGGTGAAATGAGCCGGATAGTACGAAGAACCTGCAATATAACTGTGCTCGCCTGGCTCGCGCTCATGCGGGGTATCCCATGTTATATCGTAGCCATCAGTATAGGAAATATCGTCCCAGGGCTCTTTGTCGCTGTCATCTGCTATCGACCATGTGCCGTTTGAGATATCATATCTGAACTCTTTGAAGAACGTTCCGTTTTCGATGGGCAGGTCAACATAACCGGTGGTGTAGACATAATTCCCGCTGATGTGTATTTCGGAAGAAAAATCGCAGTACACCATGTGTTCTCCGGAATGGGGTATCGTTCTGGCTTCTCCGGTCAGCAGCGATATCAGCACGACATCATATGAATAATCATCATGCAGATTAAAAGCGCAGCAGTATTCATCGTTGTATTGCTCAATACGGGTTGTCAATATATCACCGGAATATGTGGTTTTCAGCTCGTCGGCCGCCGGGTCGTAGGAGTATATCGTTGTGACCGTCCCAGGGAGATACTGCGAGAAAGGACCGTCGTCCGAAATCTCCGGCGGGACTATTTTTTCCAGTATCATCACCCCATCGTCAGTGATGTGCGTGATGGTCGTGTTCGATACCAGCTGCTTTTCGCCGTCAGCGTACTCCCACAGCTCCGGGTGAGCGGAATTTTCCCGGGGAGAGTACCGCGTGACTTTGAACGGAAGTTCTTCCGGCTCGCGCCAGTCGCCGTTCAGATGGAACAGTTCGCCGTCCGCCGCTTCATCGGGGGTCCCGGAGGTTTCAGCAGATTCAGCGGTCGGGGCGGGCAGGACTGCTTCGGCGGTCACGCGCGCGGTTCCGGAAGCAGTCTGTGAAGTCCCGGGCGCGGAGCTTTCAGCGGTGAGCGGCTCGGAGGTTTCCGGGGGCTGCGCGGGAACCCCGGGAGTGTTCCCGGAACAGCCGCAGAGCAGCGTAAGCGCGGTCAGAAGCGCAATGTGGCGGTATTTCATGTCAGCCCTCCTTGTAGATGAGCGTTACGCGGTGGCTTTCGGGGTAGATAAAATACAGGCAGTCGTTGTCGGCGTATATCTGCGGTACTTCGTCAAGTTCCAGCAGCGCCGCCTGCGCGGAATCGCCCTCATAGCTGCCCAGAACTATCCAGTTTTTGAACTCCGGCTCGTATTCGTCATAGGTTGGGTTGTATACGGTGGTCTGCAGTTCCTTGGAGAGCTTTGCGCAGAATATGTGGCCGCGGTTCATCTTGAAGTGGGCTGACTGGTTTTGCACCGAGAAAGCGGTCTGACCTATGCGGTGATCAGAACCGTTCCTGTCCGTCCAGAAGAGCTCGCTGCGGCTGCCGAGTACGCCGTAGTCGCGCTCGACGTCGTAGGTGATGAAGTAGGTGCCGTTCATATTGTACCAGATGTAGGAGCTGTCGTCTTCGCCATATTCGCCGCAATGAGGGCGGGTATCTCCGGTTATGCTGGTGATGGTGTCATCATCGCCGCCGAAGCAGACGTTACCAACGCCGTAGTAGACCGAATGCAGGTCAAGGCCGCAAAGGCTGACATCACCGGTGTTAAGCTCCAGCATAAGCCCCACGTCCATGGTCTTGCCGAATTCCGGCATGGTGTATTTGCCGGTAATGTACATCATATCGTAGACTATCTGCACGCCCGCACCCGGGTAATACAGTATATTTCCAGACTGTTCCGGGATATCCAGCACGGTTTCTCCGGTCTGAATGTTAACAACTTTCAGACAGTCGTCGCTTAGCGGAGTTGACTGATATTCCATAACCAGATACTGGTCGTTGACAAACTCGAAGAATAAACATTCTTCGTTCCCTTTGGAATATATCAGCTTCTCCTCGCCGGTCTGCGGGTCGAAGCACCAGAGTTTGTCATGCGTCCAGGTGCTGTACCAGACGTCGTCATTCCCGCTGGCTTCGAAGAAATACAGCTTTTTGTCGTAGCAGCCGAAGAAGTTGAAGTCCTCGTTCCCGAGCATGGGAACTTCGTAGGTGCTTATCTCAAACGGCAGGTCGTTCAGTTCGCACCAGGTGCCGTCCAGCTCGAAAACATCGCTGTGCAGGGAATTCCCGCCGGATACCAGCGAAACTCCGGAGCCGTCCGGGGTAGTTTCGGCGGGCTGCGCTTCCTGCGAGCCGCCTGCGGGAGCTTCCGCTTCCTGCGTGGGGATTTCCCCCACCGGGGACTGTATTTCCAGGGTGTGGGGCTGTTCCGGTTCGGAAGTCTGAACCTGCGGGGATTCCGGAGCGTTCCCGGTGCAGCCGCAGAGAAGTATGAATGAAGTAAGCAGTGCGAGATGTTTTGTATATTTAAGCATGGAATATCCCTCCCTGTTGATTTCCTTGTAATTGTAGTCATAAAAATGGAAGAAAAAGTTTCGCACCGCGCGATTTATTTTGAATAAAATATAGTAGCGCGTCCAATACTTCCAGCAGACATAAATCTGGAGGTATAACACCATGACAGCACGGATACTTGACATCATAATGGCGGCGGGAGCGGCTCTGGCGCTGCTCCTGGGGAGCTTCACGGGGTTCGCCAGGGAGTGCGACGAGATAACCTCGGAGGTGCTGCGGCTGCACATTCCCGCGAACAGCGACAGCGCCCGCGACCAGGAGCTGAAGCTGGAGCTGCGGGACATGGTGCTGGAGGAGTACGGCGCGCAGCTGACCTCCGCGCACAGCCGGGAGGAGGCTGCGGAAACGGTCCGCGGGCTGCTCCCGGAGATAGAAAAAACCTGCTGCGAGTTTCTTTCGCAGCAGGGCGTGGACTATGGAGCCAGAGCGGAACTCACCGAGATGTGGTTCCCGACGCGGCGGTATGAGCAGGCTACTCTCCCGGCGGGGGAGTATCAGGCGCTGCGGATAACCCTCGGCAGCGGAGAGGGGCACAATTGGTGGTGCGTGATGTACCCGGCGATGTGCATTCCGCTCGCGAGCGCGCCGCTTGACGGGGCGGGCGAAAACTGCGCGGACGTACTGCCGGAGGATTTCACCGGGAACCGCGTGGAGTTCCGGTTTGCGATATACGAATTCTTCAGGGGGCTGTTCACAGGCGAATAGTCAGCCGCACCAGCATGGTGAGCGAAAACGCCAGCGCCACCCGGAGCTTTCTGCGGCTGATACGCGCCGCGAGGCAGCTTATCTCGCCCATGGCGCATGCCTTGTCAACCAGCTGTATCACCCAGGTTTCCCGGAAGTGCGGCATGTGCGGCGACAGCGGCCACATGTGGTTGGCGATCATGTCGCCCTCGCGGTCGTTTATCGGGAACATCTCCGCAGCGTTGAAGAACGCCACCTTCGGGTGCCCTACGGCGTGATTCCCCTCGCCCTCGACGGGCTCGTGCTCCCTGCGGTCGTAGAGGAACAGGTCGTGCAGCAGACCCGCACGCGCTGCAGAGCGTGCGTCAAAATGCAGCTTCCGGCAGAGCAGGAAGTTGTAGTACGATACGTTAAGGCTGTGCTGGAGCCGGGTCGTGCCCTTGTGGTGGGTGTATTCCCCGAGCTGCTGCACCGCGCTGGTGTTCAGCAGGTCGTTGACGCAGTCGTAGTATTCCGGCAGCTGGTCGATATATTTACGCGAGAATATTGCTTTGTACAAATTATCACCTTAAACTCATTTGGCATTTCTGCCCAATTCTTCCTTGCGGTTTATAGTTATATTGTACTATAATGTTACGC
>CAKSHG010000135.1 GCA_934456315.1 uncultured Oscillospiraceae bacterium
GAGGTTATCAGCCTGATTATGGAATCCTCGCTGACGATACTTTCCGTGAGGTACAGACCCGGCTCGTAGCTTATCTGGCTCTCGAACTGGACGGTTTCGTCGCCGCCCTCGCGATACTCGTCAAGCAGCCCCTCCAGCGCCGCGTCAACGCGGTCCTTGGATTCCAGCGCACCGTAGAACGAATTGCCTATGTACATTCCGTATGCGTAGGATATCTCCGCACCCATGGATTCAAGCATCTTGTCGGCGAGCTGATATTTCGTCATGGTCGAGCCGTAGCCAACCATCTCTACCGTATAGTCACTGTCAAAGCTGAACATCTCGGTGTTGCTGTCGAGGTATGTTATTCTCTGGTGGACTATCTTTTCAGCGTCGGTGAACACCGTTTCGTCTGAAACGTAGCCCATGAAGTCACCGTTGACCGACAGCCTAAGCGCGTAGGTCATGCTGTTCGCGTAGGTCACTATGTTGAACAGGAACACACAGCTGATTATCGGCAGAGCCCAGTTGCACAGCGTGACGGCAAGCCCGCGCTTTCCGAACAGTATGCGCCCCACCATCTGGAATCCCGCCCGGCATGCCGGAAGCACTCCGTCCTTCCGCGCCCTGCGGATATCGGCGCTGCCCATACGGAACGCCATGGAATAGCGGTTAATCGGCGAAGCTATCTTATCCCCGAGGAATTTCATGCCCTCGAGCATTTTTCCGCCCAGCCAGCCGAACCGGCGGTCGAGCGCGGCAAGCAGCCTTGCGATGCCCCTGCCTGCCGCAGCAAGCACGACCATCAGCGCCGAAAACAGGTACTCGCCCAGGTCCGACACATTGTCATATATCGCGCCGCCTTTATTCGTGGCGGTCGATGGATTTTCGTTGCTCATAATATCTCCGTTGTTTTCGCTAAAAAGGTAGCGTGATTTTCTACATATATGTAATAGTATATCACACATGCGGTGATTTTGCAAGTGTTTGGGACAAATTCACACAATTTTCAGCAGCCATACCGCGAATCCTGTATGCTCTTGACTTTAACAGCGGGATATGATATAATCAGTATACAAAACTATCAATACTGCGGGAACAAGACCAATTACACAAAGGGAGCTAAAGATGAGCGAAGCAGACGTAAAAAACGATACCAGCAGCGTTTCCAGGAACAACGATGAAATGCTGTCGATAATCGCGAACCGCAAGCATGTGGACATAAAAATATCCTCGATACTCTACATCTGTATGAACAAGCGGAACGCCGTGATACATGCCGCCAGCGGGAAAGCGTACGAGAGCCGCATACAGCTAGAGCAGCTGGAGGAAAAGCTCGGAAGCGGATTCATACGCGTCTATCGCAGCTGCATCGTATCCGCTCTCGCGATACACCGCGTGGGAAAGACGATAGAGCTCGTCAACGGCGAGCAGCTGTATTACCCGATACGCAAGAAGCGCGAGCTTATCATGGAGCTGTGGGAAAAACGCCGTGAAATAGCCGGAACATTCACGGAGGACGGCATGCCATCCACGCCGGAAGAATACCGCAGCTACTATTCGAGCTTCGAGAACATGCCGTTCGCATTCACTGACATTGAAATAGTATTCGACAGCAGAAGGAATGCAGTAGACTGGATATTCCGATACGGAAACAAGGCACTCGCCGAACTGGAAAAGACCCCGCTGGACAAGCTCATCGGAAACCGATTCGGCAACATTTTCAGCAACATGGATTCCAAGTGGCTGAAGTGCTATGAACGCGCCGCGCTCTATGGTGAGCAGCTGGAACTGATGGACTACAGCCCTGAAATAGACACATACATCAAGGTCATATGCTTTCCGACGTTCCGGGGACACTGCGGCTGCCTGCTGTTCAACATATCGGAAATAGAATTCATGCGCTCCAGCAGCGATTCTGACAGTATCATCGGGAAATATCTTAAGCTTAGCAGCAGCGGTGAGCACGAATAATACAGCGGCGCACGCCAGATGCAGGCGTGCGCCGATTTTGCTATTCTGCTGTACCTGACGCGCTCATCGCGCCGTCCGCAGCGGAGGCGAATCCGGACATGTCGATATTCTCGCCGAAAATATCGTCCGTGCCTTTGAGCGTTACGCGGTCGACCGTATACCATGCCGCAGTGGAATTGTGACCGTCGGTCTGGTCGTAGAGCTGTATCGTCGCGGTGCTGTCCGGATTGGTCTGAATGCCGGAAAACTGCGGGGTATAATCATCGTTATTCGCCCGGTAATAGGCGAGCGCGATGTTTTGCAGCTCCTCGTTCGTGTAGAACGTGAATTCCTCAACGTTCCAATTGACAGGATAGAAAACTTCCTCCCTGCCGTCCTCCCAGACGATGGACAGCGTACCATCGGGATTGCTGGTAGTGAACGCGTTTATCGAATTATCCTCCGCGCCCATGTGGAACGTCGTGGAACCGTCTGCGTTCTCATCATACCGGAACGCCACTCCCGTTCCGTTTTCAAAGCTCATCGTGCACCCTCCGGAACCGTCCGGGTAGAACACGAAATAGCTGTCCGAACCGCGCCACAGAGCAGAGCGCTTTTCAATGTCGATATGTCCGTCAGGAGCGCTTTCCTCCGCCGAGGTAGCTCCTGTGGTCCCGGCGGTGCTTTCCGCCGGGCTCTCCGCAGAGGATACAGCCGGGCTTCCCGAAGTGTCTGCTGCGGTGCTGACCGAAGTGCTTTCCGCCGCAGGAACTGACGTCCCGCCACCGGAAACCGTGTCCGACTGACAGCCGGTGCACATTACCGCGATTGCAGCAGCTATCAGCATTGCGTATTTTTTCATATACATACTCCTTCCATTCCAACCTATCAAAAGAGCCGCTATGCAGAAAAATTAACATCGCGGCTCGGTTATTTCATTCAGCCTGAGGCAAGCAGAATGCTTTCGTCCTCCTGAAAATCGCTGGTCACTGCTTCCGTTTTTGCTGTTCCGGGAACCATTTCCGGCTCTGACGCAGGTTTTCCCTCGTTCCACTCAACGAGCTCCATCAGGCGTTTATCCATCAGGGTATAGCCGTGACGGTACAGCTCCATTATCTTGCGGCTGTCCTGCTCGAACTTGCTTATCGTGGGTATCTGCGGGCGGATAACGAACGCCTTGCCCTCCGCCTGGAGCTTATCCATCAGCGCGATGGTCCTGTTGTAGTTGTCGACGCGCTCCATGCACGCCTCGACGAATGCCGGATAATCCTTGTACATGTGCGAGATCACCTGGCGGAACTTTGCGTAGTTGGTCGGCGGGACATTGGTGTCCGGCTTGGTCATTACTACGACTACGCGGTCGCAGCCCATATCCAGAGCATGCTGTATCGGAATGGAATCCGCAATGCTGCCGTCAAGATAGTGCTTTCCGTTTATCTCCACCGGATCGCAGAGCATGGGCACGGAGCAGGTCGCCTTGACGATGTTCAGCAGCTTCTGCTCGTCGGAGGATTCGGAGAAGAACTCCGCCTTTCCGGTTTCGCAGCAGGTGCAGGCGTACTCCACGTCTATCCCGCTCTTGAAATATGTATCGAAGTCGAACGGGAACTGCTTGTACGGGTACTCGAACGCCATCTTGTCGAGGTTGATTATCTTGTGCACCTCGACGAACTGCCTGAACCCGAAGTAGGATTCGGATTTCGGCGCGTTTATCTGCCGCGCAGTGCGCCCTATCTGCCGGGAAACGTAGCTCATCGCGTTTCCGCCGCCTGCGGAAACCCCGCAGACATAGGGGTAGTAAATACCATTTTCCATCAGGCGGTCAAGCACTCCCGCCGTGAATATACCTCTTACGGCGCCGCCCTCTAATATAAGTCCTGTTTTCATAAATCCACCTACCAATACAGTTTCACCCACAGACTGTTGACAACGGAAATGCGTCTTTACCGACAGTCTGTTCTATATGTAACTAGTGTTCCACAATAAATATGATACCATGCGAAAATCAATTTTTCGTTAACTTTCTCGTCGATGAAGTTGACATATCATACAAAAAATACTGTTTTTCCCAGTTGAAATTCAGACAAAATGCCGCTCCGGAATCTTCCGTTCCGGAGCGGCATTGAGTTATTCACGCCAATAAAACGGCTTTGTTATGCGAATCATTCATTCGCATGCTGTATCATCGAGGTCAGCTCGCCGTTAACAGAATCGATAACGATGGTGTCGCCCTGATGAACTTCACCGCGGAGTATCTCCTTTGCAGCGATGGTTTCAACGTTGCGCTGGATATATCTCTTGAGCGGACGCGCACCAAAGCTCGGGTCGTAGCTTGCGTCAACTATCGCCTGCTTTGCAGCGTCGGTGATGTCGAGGTCAAGCTGCTTGTCCTTGAGCCGTGCCTTGAGGGAAGCCGCGAGCAGGTCGATTATCTTGAATATCTCCTCCTTGCGCAGCGGCTTGTAGAATACTATCTCGTCAAGACGGTTGAGGAATTCCGGTCTGAACGACTGCTTGAGCAGCGCGTCAACGGACTTTCTTGCTTCCTCGGAGATCTCGCCCTGGTCGTTGATCCCGTCAAGGATATACTGCGAACCGAGGTTGGAGGTGAGTATTATTATAGTATTGCGGAAATCTACGGTACGTCCCTGGCCATCGGTTATTCTGCCGTCGTCGAGGACCTGGAGCAGCACATTGAAAACATCGGGGTGAGCCTTTTCCACCTCGTCGAACAGTACGACGGAGTAGGGCTTGCGGCGAACAGCCTCGGTCAGCTGACCGCCCTCCTCATAGCCGACATATCCTGGAGGCGCGCCTATCAGCCTGGACACGCTGTACTTCTCCATATATTCGCTCATATCCAGACGGACTATGCTGTGCTCGTCGTCGAACAGGGCCTCCGCGAGCGCCTTGGCAAGCTCGGTCTTGCCGACACCGGTAGGACCGAGGAACAGGAACGAACCAAGCGGTTTCTTCGGGTCGTTGATACCCGCGCGGGAACGCATGATGGCTTCAGTTACGCGGTCCACTGCCTCGTCCTGACCGATGACACGCTTGTGGAGCGTGTCGCCCAGGGCAAGTATCTTCTCTCGCTCGCCCTCCACCAGTTTGGTCACCGGGATACCAGTCCAGCGGGAAACGATACGCGCTATCTCGTCCTCCGTGACCTTGTCGCGGAGCAGAGAATCGCTCTTTGCCTGCTCTGCAAGCTCCTCCTCCTTTGCAAGCTCTGCCTGGAGCTTCGGCAGTGTGCCGTACTGGAGTTCGGCAGCCTTATTCAGGTTGTATTCGCGCTTTGCTTTTTCTATCTCGCCGTTGGTGGATTCTATCTCCTTACGGAGGTCCTGGACCTTGCTTATCGCGTTCTTCTCGTTCTGCCACTTTGCTTTCATGGCGTTGAACTTTTCACGCTTTTCGGCAAGCTCCTTCTGGATATCTGCAAGGTGCTCCTGGGAGAGCTTGTCGGTTTCCTTCTTCAGAGCCGCTTCCTCTATCTCGTCCTGCATGATGGAACGGCTTATCTCATCGAGCTCCTGCGGCATGCTGTCCATCTCAGTGCGTATCATCGCGCACGCCTCGTCCACAAGGTCTATCGCCTTATCCGGCAGGAACCGGTCGGTGATGTACCTGTTGGAAAGTGTAGCCGCTGCGATCAGCGCATTGTCGTGTATCTTTACGCCGTGGAATACTTCGTAGCGCTCTTTCAGACCTCTTAATATAGATATAGTATCCTCGACGGACGGCTCGTCTGCCATTACGGTCTGGAATCTACGCTCAAGCGCGGGGTCCTTTTCGATATACTTGCTGTACTCGTCCAGCGTGGTAGCGCCGATACAATGCAGCTCGCCCCTTGCCAGCATAGGCTTCAGCAGGTTGCCGGCGTCCATCGCGCCGTTGCTCTTGCCCGCGCCGACGATAAGGTGTATCTCATCGATGAACAGCAGGATACGTCCCTCGCTCTTCTTGACCTCGTTGAGGACGGCTTTCAGACGTTCCTCGAACTCGCCCTGGTACTTTGCGCCCGCGATAAGCGCGCCCATATCAAGCGAGAACAGCTTGCGATCCTTCAGGTTCGCCGGGACATCGCCGCGGACTATTCTCAGCGCAAGTCCCTCGACGATCGCGGTCTTACCTACGCCGGGTTCGCCGATAAGGCAGGGGTTATTCTTGGTCTTACGGGAAAGAATACGGATAACGCTTCTTATCTCGTTATCTCTGCCGATGACCGGATCGAGCTTGTTCTGCCTTGCAAGCTCGACGAGATCCTGACCGTACTTGTTCAGTACATCGTAGGTTTCCTCCGGCTCCTGGGAAGTAACTCTCGCGGA
>CAKSHG010000136.1 GCA_934456315.1 uncultured Oscillospiraceae bacterium
CGCAGACCGTTTTCCTGACCGCCGCCGCAGATAAGCGGCTGCAATTCCAGACCCTCCCGGATATACAGCAGCCCCGCACCGCGCATTCCACCCAGCTTGTGCGCCGAAACCGACATCATATCGCAGCCGAGTCCCTTTACGTCAAGCGGGTTATGCCCCGCCGCCTGCACCGCGTCCGTGTGGAACAGAACGCCGCGCCGCCTGCAAAGCTCTGCAAGCTCCCGTACCGGCTGTATCGTCCCGACCTCGTTGTTAGCCGCCATCACGGAAACCACCGCAGTTTCCGGCGTAATAAGCTCCCGTGCCTGCTCCATGTCAACGTATCCGTTCCCGTCCACGCCGATGAGCCGCACCTCGAATCCCTGCAATTCCAGTGACTTGCAGGTGTTAAGCACCGCCGGGTGCTCTATCGCAGACGCGACTATCCTACGCTTTCCTGAAGCCATACCGAGCATCGCCGCCTGCCGCAAAGCCATATTATCAGATTCCGTGCCGCCGGAAGTAAAAACGATCTCCTCCGGCTTTGCTCCGACAGCCGCCGCGCACTTCTCCCGCGCCTCTATCAGCGCCAGAGCCGCCCGCCGCCCCTCGGAATGTATCGACGAGGGATTCCCGCAGCACTCCCACAAAAACGGCTCTGCCGCCCTCCGGGCGCAATCCAGCACCGGAGTGCTCGCCGCATTGTCGAGATATATCATCTCGCCGCCTCCTTTATCCTGTCGATAGTCCATTCCCACTCCGGAAAATCCCGGAGTATCCGCGCAATGCACCGCCAGATGAATTCCTCGCGCAGTACCGGCTGCTCCCTCATCTGCTGCTTTGCTCCCCACAGATGGGTATATTTATCCTGCGGGAAAAACAGCGTATCCTTATCGAGAAGCGTCTGCACTCCCGTCCCGGTGTATTCCGCGCACATCGCAGCCATTCTCTGCTCTGCAAAAACCATGTACCGCAGCCGTTCGCCGCACCTTTTCGCGGACTTCATGAATGCGATTGCCTGCGAAGTGTAGAACTCCTTGAAATCGCTGTCCGGAACGTAGAAAAACGCGGTATTCAGCGGCAGCACCTCCCGGCTGAATCCCGGCAGGATATGTCCCTCGGCTGAAAAGTACTCCAACGGCGGGTAAACGTCCGGATTAAGGTCCTCCCGGTGCGCCGCGATGATGTCCTTTCCGAATTCCGGCTTGCTCCATACGATGAGGTCGGTATCTATCATCACGCAGGGAGCCGACATCTGCCGCAGGGCAAGTATCTTCCCTGCTGCCCAGAACATATCCGGATCGATCCCGTCCAGGTCGTCGGGAACAGTGTCCCGCACCTCGTCCCAGACCTTTTCAAGCCCGGCATTGCGTATATATTCCGCTGCCGCACTATCGCAGTACAAAAAGATCCTGCTGCCGTCCCTTCTCCATTCGAGTGCTGAAATGACCGCAGTGAACAGGTCGAAATCCTCTAAAGCAAAAGCCCCGTTATTTTTCGCGAAAAACGGAGCCGTAGAAATAATATGAAACGCGTCCAAACTCTTACCTCATGTCAGACTATGTGTATCCCGTACCCAAAGCAGTTCAGCGGGCACTTTCTCAGGCACTCAAACATTATCCGGTCGTACTCATCGCCGGATAACCCCGCCCACGACCCGCCAAACGAGCCTGTAAAACCATAAAGGCTCCCGGACGCCCACGATCCGGAAAAGCTGCTGAGCCGCTTAAAGCCCCCCAGCAGATAGCTCCCGGAACCGAACTGGTACGACCCGAACGAAAACGACCCACGCCTGAATGAACCGCGGGATCCTCCGAACCGCCATTCCCACTCCCATTCCCAGAGCCGGAACTTATTGAAGCTTCCTGCGATCAGGAAGCTGCCGAAACTGCCATATCCGCCGCTTCCGTAGTTCAGAAAGCTGCCTGTACCGCCGAAGCTTCCCGCTAGGAACCCTGCTGAACCCGCAGACCCCGCGAAACTCCCTGCCGGAGCACTTCCGGCAAACGAACCGCACTTCCCGCAGTTCTCCATCGGATCTCCGCGAAACACCTCCGCCAAAGCGCCGACGCTCTTTCCGAACACAGCCGCGAGTTTTTCATTCAACTGCGTATCCCCCGGGGAAAGCCTGTCCAGCATATCGGCGTAGATCGCACCGTTATGCTCCCGCAGCCATTCCGAAAGACTGCCGCCGAGGAAATATCCGCGGACAGCCGCCAGGTCAAAATTGTCGATCATCTCAGCTGCATTGCTGATTTTTTTCCTGTTTAGCCATAAGCAGCAATCCAACCAAGACACCCCCCGCCGCATTCCGCGATATTGTATCCACAGAAACGCTGAATAAAACAAATCGAACCGTTCACCCCAGCACGCTCACGCGTCCGGTTTTGTCAGGCTTCTCTGTATTCAGCTTGTCCCATGTGTTTATTATAGCATAAAACCCCGAACAATTCAACATTTTTTTAAGATTTGTTGCCGATTTTCAACACAGGTCTATTAATACACAATAAAGCCGGCGGGGTATCCCACCGGCACACTGTCAACCATGGAAATTTCTCTTTTTATTTGCGATCATGAGCCTTATCATGACCGTTACCACATTCTTTTTCAGCGAGTCGATCAGCAGCCGTTCATCATCGCTGAACCCGCTCCAGCTAAGGTCCGCAAGCTCCGGCAGCCTCATATACCGCGCCGGGATCTCCTCCGCCGTGAGCCGCGCAAGCTCTGACGCGCACCTCTCGCAGTCGCAGGCATTGAACCTCCTGAGTATCCCCGGGACGCACTCCGCAATGACCATTCCGGTCAGCTCCCGCATGACCAGCGATGAACGGCTGACCTCATCGTCAGGCTCCGTCTGCTGCTCCCTGCCCGAAAACTCGGCTTCCCTGCGCATTACTTTCGACAGCGGTTCGATACCGCGAAGCTGCCTCGGGATAAGGCTCTTCCCAGCTGCGACCACCTGATTCTCCGCAAAGGCACGTTCCTCTACCAGCCGCATAACGCTCGGAGTTTTCACGCTCTGGGACTGCTCCCCGCCCTCGTCAACATCAGCCGCATTAGCAGAACTTTTTCCGGAAGTCTTTCCGGAGCTTTGCGCCGACTTCCTCGCCGCGCACTTCTTTTCTCCGGCAGCCTTGTTTGGATCAGCTGAACCAACCTTTTTCGCCGCCTTTTCTGATTTTACGGAAGCAGCGGATTTACCGGATTTCTTTTTCGCGGAAGCTGTTGCGCTCCTGGATTTCCCGGCGTGAGGCTCATCGCTTCCGACGCTGACAAGCCTTGCCCCCTCGGGATTTTCCTGATAATGCTCGGTTATTCTGTCCGTCATGACTTGACCCCGGCCTTCTCCCCGGTAAGCTCGCTGATAAATGCGCTGTATTCTGCAGCCGCCTTGGATTTCGGGGAGTATGTGATAACGCTCTCGCCATGCGCCGGAGCTTCTGCAATGCACACGCTGGTGCTTATACGGCTGTTGAATATCTTTGTATCAAGCTGCATGGCAATGACATTCGCCAGGTCCTCGACATCTTTCGTCAGCGTGAGCCGCGGATTGTACTTATTCAGCAGGATACCGGCGACCTTGAGCTCTTTGTTGTAGTAGCGCTGAACTGCGAAAATAGTCTGCTTGAGCTGGGCTATGCCCTGTAAGCTCAATATCTCACAGAGCATAGGAATAACAAGCTCGTCCGCCGCCGTGTACGCATTGATAGTGAGCACAGATAGCGCCGGAGGCGTATCGAGGATTATGTAGTCGTACTCGTCACGGATAGATTCCATCTGCTCCCGGAGAATATATTCGCGCCCTACCCCGGTGAGCTCCAGCTCCACGCCGGAAAGCAGAATATTGGACGCGATAACATCGCAGATATCGCCATGCTGGATAGCGTCGGTTATCTCGCAGTTGCCCTTGAAAACATCGTAGATGGTGTAGGCGTCCTCATCGTCTATGCCAAGCGAAAAGCTAAGGTTGCCCTGCGGGTCAAGGTCTATCGCAAGTACCTTCTTGCCCATCTGGACAAGACCGCCGCATATCGCGCAGCAGGTCGTGGTTTTGCCCACGCCGCCTTTCTGATTGGTGAGTGCAATTATCTTTGCCATAAGAATCCCCCGGATATAGATTTACGCCGTGGTACCGGCTGCCATTCAGACATTACAAGGGCGCACAGTAACTGTCCGCCCTTGATGGTTATTCGTTAAAGGATCAGAAGCCCTCCGGATCGATATACTCGTCCGTTGCGCTGTCCTCAGGAATATAGATGTGATAGTTGGTCTTGCCGTTCTTCTTTACAAAGTACATTGCCGTATCAGCAAAGGACAGCAGCTCGTTCACATCTTCGGTATGCTCCGGGCAGTACGCAACACCGATACTAGCCTTGACATCTATGTGCATTGCGCCGTCTGCGGTGGTGTAGCCCTCGTACAGCTCGTTGATGATATCCATCGAGATATTCTCGATATTCTCGATATCCTCCTGATTCGTGAAGCAGAGCACGAACTCATCGCCGCCGAATCTGCCGGCAAATCCACCTCTGTCATCGACCTTCTTGCGAATCGTGTCGGCAACGAATCTGATGACCTCATCGCCGATGGTATGACCATAGCGGTCGTTGATGAACTTGAAGTCGTCGACATCGATGAACGATACCGCAATGCGCTTTGTACCGCGGCGCTCGATCTCTGCCGTGAGGTTTCTGATGAATGTATTTCTGTTATACAGCTGTGACAGGAAGTCGTAGCTTGCGCGCTCGGAAAGCTGAAGCTCGAGCTTCTTCTCGTTGTCGATATCAGTCATGACGCCGATAACTCTCAGCGGTTCGCTGAGTCGGTCGGTGATGCATACCGCGCGGAGCGATACCCAGATGACCGCACCGCTCTTGGTCTTGAGCTGATATTCGGTGCTGTAGCCGTTCTTGTTCTTGAGCAGACCATTCATGTCGCGCTTGTACTTCTCGGCGTCCTCCTGATTCATGAGCGAATCAATGAACTTGCCGTTGGAAAGCGTAGCGTTATCAGTATCGATATCGAACTTTGCAAGCATGTTGGGCGAAGCGTACATTCTTTCCTTATGGAAATCCCACTCGAAAAGCATATTGTCGGACAGCTCCGCAATGGTGCGGTGGCGTTCCTCGCTTAAGAAAACCTCGTCCAGCAGTTCGTTGAAGGAGGTCTGGATCTCGCCGAGCTCGCTTCTTCTGCTTGTTACCTTGAATCTGATATCTGTAGCGCCCTCTGCCTCGGAGATCTCGGTCATGGTCTTGAGCATGCCGTTCATGTTTCCAAGGAATCTTCCTATTACAACGAGGGACAGAATGGAGAATACAACTGCGGAAGCAGCAACAACGACCCAGCCCAGCAGATTGGTGGTACCGGAGAACTTGCTGAACGCGCCGTTATCAACAGAAGCGACCCAGCGCCAGTTCATAACATCAGTTCCCGTAAGACCCACATAATATGTAGAACCGCCCGCATTACCGCGGATAGACTTGATATCCTTGCTGTTCTTGAGGTCGCTGTATCCGGTATTGGCGGTATCGAAGTACTGCGCGATATCGCCCTGGAGAGCAGTTCCGGCGAAATCCCTGTCGACCTTGCCGCTCTGCTTGTAGTTGATCGCAACGCCGTTCTTGTCTACGATCATGTAGCTTGCTCCGGAAAGATTGAGGAACTGTCCGGAAAGAGCCTTCATAACAGCGCTGTCAGGTCCAACGGATACGATCGCAACGACATAACCAGCCTCGCCGGTGGCGTTATCCGAAAGGATAGGATCAGCGACGAAAATAGCGTCACCGTAGCTGGTCCATGTAAGCATTTCAGAAACAGTGGGCATATTGATAACGCCCTGATCGTTCATGGGGAGGTTCTCAAAAACGCCGCCCTCGTTGCCGTTTACGGCAGAGATAACAGTACCGTTTTCATCAAGGATCATCATATCCAGGATATCCGGATCAGCGGCTACCGCAGCGTCAAGTTGTGCGTCAGCGTCGCCCATGCCGGTGGCTGCGTCAACGGCAGCCTCGCTCTTAGCGATGCCCCCCACGATCGAACCGTAGCTGTTGAACACCTGCTTTATTCCGGCAGCCTTGGACTCGCCAACCTGCTGAAGAGTGTTCTCCTTGGCAGACCTTTCATATCCCATAACGGAAAATGTGCCTATCGCTCCGACTATCACAGCCGGAACTATCGCGAATACCAGCATTACAGCCGTAAGCACGATCTTAAGCTTCAGATTGCCCATTATCATATCCCCCTGAATTATATTTATCTGTCACCTGACGCGGCG
>CAKSHG010000137.1 GCA_934456315.1 uncultured Oscillospiraceae bacterium
GCTGAATATCCTGATGGTGTGGTTCCTTACCGGACTGTGGCACGGAGCGAGCTGGAATTTCGTGCTGTGGGGGCTGTATTTCGGCGCGATAATAATGCTCGAGAAGTACACGATAATCAGGATCCATGACAGGATACCGGGATTCATTCTGCATATCTACAGCCTGTTCGTCATCGTGTTCGGCTGGGTGATTTTCTACTTCACCGACCTGTCAAGGCTCGGGGAATTCGCCGGGATACTGTTCGGCGGAGGAACGTCCAGCTGGGACCTCGTCGCGCAGAACGAGCTGACCGGAAACCTCTGGCTCATCATTGCGGGGATAATCTGCTGCCTGCCCGTCGGAAAGGGTATCCGCAGCCTGTACGAACGGGCGGCGTTTGACGGCAGCGCCGGAGCGGAGGTCCTGGTGACCGGAGCGAAAACGCTCTGTGCGGCGGCGCTGCTTGTATCCTGCACGCTGCTTCTCATCGGCAGCACTACAAATCCGTTCCTGTACCTTCGATTCTGACAGGGGGCAAAGAGCTAAATGAAACGCAGACCCGAAAAGAAATACAAAGAACCCCGCGTGCCGAAGCGCCGCAGGATATCCGACATAGTTTACCTCATGACGATACTGACCGCGTTCGAAACCATCGGCATAGCGATGCTGGTTTTCCCGCGCAGCACGGAAAGCATCACCGAGAAGCGCGAGTTGAAAAAGTTCCCGGAGCTTTCTGCGGAAAGCTGGTTCAGCGGGGATTTCACCGCCGGGATATCCGAGTGGTTCAGCGACACCGTTCCCGCCAGGGACGAGGTGACGAACCTCTCCACGCAGCTGCGGGAGCTTCGCGGATTCCGCCAGGACGGCATACGCCTGCACAACGTAGGCACCGTGCAGTCCGAGGCAAGCAAGCCTTCCACACCGGAGCAGCCCTCCGATTCCTCCGCGCTGTCTGATACCTCCACTTCTGAAAGCAGACCCGCTCCCGGGGAAGCAGGTGAGAACAGCTCCTCAAAGCCGCAGACGACTGCACCTGAGGTATCCGCCGAGCCGGCTGAAACCACGGAGGAATCCGTGATCAACGAGGACGACGCAGTCACCATCACCAACAACGGTATCGCGGTCGTAGGGACCCGCGCGCTCATGCTGTACGGCGGAAGCTACTCCGTCGGTGAGAAGTACGCCGGGGTGGTCAACAAATACAAGGAAGCGCTTGGGGACGGCGTGAACGTCTACGCGATGGTTATACCGACCTCCTGCGAGTTCTACAGCCCGGATTCCGTCAAGGTCTACTGCGGAAGCCAGAAGGACAACATCGACTACGTTTACAGCCTGCTGAAGGGCGCTTCCGGAGTCGACGCGTATTCCGCGCTGAAAAAACACGTCCGGGAGGACATCTACCTGCGCACCGACCACCATTGGGCGCCGCTGGGAGCGTACTATGCGGCGCAGGCGTTCGCGGAAGCGGCGGGCGTTCCGTTCAGGGACATCTCGGAGTACGAGCAGCGGGTAGTCCACGACTACGTCGGCACGATGTACGGCTACACGGAGGACGTGGTTCTGAAAAACAATCCGGAGGACTTCGTGTACTACGTCCCGAAAACCGTGGAGTACTCCACGACCTACTACGACTATATCCTTGACAGCGGAAAGATCGTCGGAGCGAACGCGCCGTACAATGCGGACTTCTTCATCAAATTCGGCGACGGCAACGGCATGGCTTACTGCACGTTCATGGGCGGTGACGCCAAGATAGTCAAGGTGAGCACCAACGCCGGCACCGGCAGGAAGCTCGCCATATTCAAGGACAGCTACGGGAATGCGCTCCCGCCGTACCTCATGGGTTCATTCGACGAAATAACCGTGATAGACATGCGTTATTTCACGCACAACGCGGTGGATTTCCTCAAGGAAAACGGCGTAACGGACGTGCTGTTCGCAAACAACGCGTT
Source organism: uncultured Oscillospiraceae bacterium (assembly GCA_934456315.1). Taxonomy (GTDB): domain Bacteria; phylum Bacillota; class Clostridia; order Oscillospirales; family Ruminococcaceae; genus CAG-115. The sequence goes on from CAKSHG010000137.1 coordinate 1,933, forward strand.
CCACGCGGCGACTGCGTCCACGGTGACCTACTATAACAATTTCCTCACCCAGTCTGACTGGGGATTCTAAGGCGCTATTGTTATCTATTCACGGTCTGACGTCCCCGGTTTTTCGGGGACTTTTTGTTTTGCGGGGGCTTTCCGGAGCAGCTCCCGGATACCGAACGCCAGCAGGAACACTGCGTAGATTTTCCGGAGCAGGTCGTTGCCGACGAGGTTAGCCGCGCAGGTCCCGAGAACTGCGCCTATCACTCCGCCGGGGATCATTTTGAGCACCAGCCGCTTGTCGATAAGCCCTCCGCGCAGGTGCATCACCACGGAGATAAGCGCGACCGGCAGGAAAAACAGCAGATTCACTCCCTGCGCCTGGCGCTGCGGCATTCCATCGTGGAGCGTGAGCCAGATGAGCAGCACAAAACCGCCGCCCAGACCCATCGAGGCTACTACCCCGGAAAGCGCGCCTACAACAGCATTTATCATGACAACAGCGACCTCACCGCCGCTGCGCAGATGAGCGCTCCGAACAGCCGCTGGAGCCATACCGCGTGTATTTTCCGCAGGAAGAACGCGCCCGCGAGCGCTCCGCCGGCTCCCCAGGGGACATAGGAAAACGCGGTCTGAAAGTCTATCCCGCCGCTGAACAGATAGGACAGAGCTGCCGTAAGGCTCAGCACGAATATCAGCGCGACTGAATCGGCGTGCGCGTGCTTCATTGCGTCGGCGGGAGGAAGCTCCGGCTGGAGCTTCCTCTGCTCGAGCTCCAGTATCGGGACGGCGGCAACGCCGCCTCCGCTTCCGAAGAAGCCGTTGAGTATTCCGCAGAGCATTCCCTCAAAAAAGTACTTCATAATATCACCCGTATTATTGTGCGCGTTAAGTTGGCGCAATTTACGCGGTAATATAAGGAAAAGTGCAGCCTGACGGCTGCACTTCTGTTTTATGTATTGACTCTTGTGCGGTTGTTCCACCTGTCGATGAACTCCACGAATTCGTGCTGCGGGATAGGCTTCGAGAAGAAGTAACCCTGAATGAAATCGCACTTCAGGTCGGAGAATTTCTGCACCATTTCTTTCGTTTCTATGCCCTCGACGACTATCTCCATATTGAGGTCCTTTATCATGTTGACGGTGTTCTGGAGTATCGTCCACATCTTGCTGTTCTGGTTGTTGACGAAGGTCTTGTCGAGCTTTACTATCTTCAGCGGGAGCGCCGCAATGCGGTACATGTTGGAATATCCTGTGCCGTAGTCGTCCAGCGAGAACGTCAGCCCCGCGTTGCTAAGCTGTGTCAGGTTCTCGGTCATGACGCTCTGGTCGTAGCTTGCGGCGGTTTCGGTTATCTCGAGGTTTATCTGGTTGGAGGTCACGCCGTAGCGGCTCATCAGCTCAAGTATCTTGTCGGCAAGTCCGTGGTTCATGCACTGCGAAACCGACAGGTTTATCTCGATGTATTCAAGTCCGAGCTTCTTGTATTCCGAGCTTGCGATGAACCGGAACACCTCGTTCAGGACGTAATCGCCTATCTTGTGTATCGCGCCGCTTTTCTCCGCCGCAGGAATGAAAATCTCCGGTGAAACGAACCCTTCCTTTTCGTCTATCAGCCTTATCAGTGCCTCCGCAGAGAGGAACTTTTTCTTTTCTACGGAGTATATCGGCTGGTAGTAGACGTGCAGCCCGTGGTTCGCGAGGGCGCGATCGATGATATTGTCGACCCCGGTCAGCAGTGATACCATGCGTTTCACGGTGCTTCCGTCGGCGTGTATAACCTCGCCGCTGTAGGGCAGCTTTTCGTGGAAATCGGTTCCGAAGGATATCAGCGACTGGAAGCTGTCGATGTCCTCCGGGCACTTTGCGAGGCAGACGAACGGTATCAGGTTCAGGTCGAACTGGTCTATCTTGATGGTCTTGTGCAGCTCATTGTTGATGAGCCCGGCGACAAACTCCGCGTTAATGCGGTTGTAGGAGTTCACGACCAGCCGGAAGCGTCCGCGGTCAAGGTAGTAGGCAGCGCCGTGGGTTTTTGCGGCGCGGTTCTGTTCGAGTATTTTCCTGCCGGTTTTCATGAGCAGCTTCTGAGTCTTGTCGTAGCCGAGCATTTTCTGTATCGAATCGTAGTTCGAGATGTTCACCAGGATAATTGTGATATGGTTTCGTATCTCGAAGTTCTTTTTCATATCCTCGGCGTAGGCGCTGTACTTGCAAAGCCCGGTGAACGAGTCGATGAGGTTTTCCGGACGCTGTATCATGACTGTCATGATCAGAACTCCGATGGTGTTGCCGAAAACCATGACCTTGATATCCGGTTCAAGCGCATGTAACAGCACAAGGCAGCGCATTATCGGCAGCATCATAAGCAGCGCGAGCATTTTCCGCACGGTGAACAGCCTGCGGTAGACGATGATGTAGATGATGCTTATCAGAATATAGATCCCCGCCATATTGTAGGGCAGGAACGACAGCGGTCCCAAAGTGTAGACGCCGTCCACAAAATCAAACATGCAGTGCGTGGATGCATTTGCAATCAGCAGCCCGATAACTCCGAGATACGGCAATGCCATCAGGCACGCCACAGGTTTGTTCGACGTTATCTTTTCCCAGGTGTTCGTCAGGCTGATGACGAACATCAGGAACAGCGGTGATATCGAGTTGTATACCAGCAGATAAACTGAATGCGCGAGTGAACGCGCGGAGTAGTCCAGCGAGCCTGCGTTATCCAGCAGGACCGCCCAAATGTCGGAAGCGCCGCTAAGTATCGTCATTATTACGAGCGCGATGAAGAAATGATTGGTCGTACCCTTGGACATGCGCCGTGTTAACTGCGATATAAGAATGATCGTAAGGATAAGCAGTGCTGCAATATCCAGATGTATAAGTTTTTCAGTCATAGGGAATCCCTCTTGATCCTATCTGTACTAATATATACATTATAGCATGAAATGATTTTAATTGCAACACTATGGCAAGGCGTAGACAGTGAATTTGTTAATGTTGCATAAAAAATCGACTGCTTTTGCATGATTTGAACTGAATAGACTTTTAATATTTCAGTTGCTTAACATTTGTGTGTATAATAAACGACTGATACAGCAAATCGCTGAATAATTCCATGGGATATCAGATTTTATAAACCTCATGATGTATGGCAGATGAGATGTTTGTAAAATCCGCACCGTTCAGTGGCTTTGTGGACATCAGCATAAGTGGAAGCGGGTCAGGGTTTCCATAGAAAGCAGGCTGGAAGTATTCTCCCGAGTTCAGCGTAAATCCGAGCCGCTGGTAGAATCCCACGCGGCGGCGGGCGGTTTCGTCCTCGGGAGGTTCCACCTCTAGGACTATCAGCGCGGGTCTTGAGGACGAGATCAGCTCCCTCATCATTCCGGAGCCGACGCCTTTTCCACGCAGTTCCGGGGAGGTGGCGAAATGCTCGACGAAGATAAAGCCGTGCTCCGGAAGCTCGTAGTAATTGATGAACGCAGCAGGAACGCCCTCCGGCTCGCAGCACATGCAGCGGAAATTATCCCTGGAATGCTCGCGGCGATGGAGCTCGGCGTTTCCGCGCTCCGACTTCGGGAATGAGTTTTCAAGAATGCTGAACACACGTTCGAATTTTTCATCTGGAATGGGGTTTGACTTGCTGTAGGTAAAGATATGATCCATCTGAACTCCTTTCATCATACTGATATGATACCATAAAATGAACAGGATTTCAAGTCTGGGAATATAATACAAGCAGTGGGAAATAGAATTTACGAGAACATGAACGGGAGGATAAGGATATGTTGTCACTGCTTGAATTCGCGCTGCAAAATCTGTTGTTTATCGGACTGCACCTTGATTCGCGGAGCTCGTTCCCGAAGCAGCTTTCGCCGAAGGAGGAGGAAGAATGCATAGCTCTCGTGGCGCAGGGAGATATGGAAGCGCGCGGGAAGCTCATCGAGCACAATCTCCGCCTTGTGGCGTACATCGTGAACAAGAATTACCCGGAAGCCGTGCGGGGTTCCCAGCAGGACGCGGACGACCTGATATCCATCGGGACGATAGGTCTGATACGCGCCGCAGAAACGTTTGACTACACCAAGGGACGTCGGTTTTCTACATACGCTTCGCGGTGTATAGACAACCAGATAAAAATGCACTTCCGGAAGATAAAGCGCCAGCAGAGCGAGGTCTACATAAACGAGCCTCTTGAAACGGACAGCGAGGGGAACACGCTGACGATAGCGGACATACTGTCAAGCGGAGTGAACATCGAGGAGGAAACGGAGCTGCGGATAAACTCTCAGAAGCTGTACCAATTCATAGAAGAGGAGCTTGACGA
>CAKSHG010000138.1 GCA_934456315.1 uncultured Oscillospiraceae bacterium
AATATAAATAATAAAGACCCCGGCAGCATGTCGCTGGACGAGCTGCTGGCGTATGCACAGAAGCAAAAGGAGAAGAAAAGCTAATGACAGAGAACAACGGAGGAGCAACAACTCTGCGCGAGCTGCTCACGCAGGGCAAGCAGAAGGGCAGCCTGACCACAAAGGAGATAACAGACGTCCTCGAGGAACTCAACTTCGACGCGGAGCAGATAAACGGCATCTACGAAGAGCTTGAGAACATGAACATAAAGATCGTGGACGACTACACCGCCGACCTTGATATCGACAACCTCATCGACCTTGCCGAAACAGAGAGCGCCGACGATAATTATGACGCGGACGGAATGCTCGCCGACGACTCGGTGAAGCTCTACCTCAAGGAGATAGGCCGTATCCCTCTGCTCACCACTGAGGAAGAAATAAAGCTCGCAGAGCGCATGGCGAACGGCGACCCCGCCGCAAAAAAGCGCCTTAGCGAAGCGAACCTCCGTCTGGTGGTAAGTATCGCGAAGAAGTACGTCAGACGCGGCATGCAGTTCCTGGACCTTATCCAGGAGGGCAACCTCGGACTCATCAAGGCGGTGGACAAGTTCGACTACACCAAGGGGTTCAAGTTCTCTACCTACGCTACATGGTGGATAAGGCAGTCGATAACCCGCGCCATCGCCGACCAGGCGCGTACTATACGCATTCCGGTGCACATGGTGGAAACCATCACCAAGGTCAAGAAGATGCAGAGCCAGCTACTCCACGCAAACGGCTACGAGCCTACCGAGGACGAGATCGCCGAGAAGCTCAACATGCCGCTTGACAAGGTACGCGAGATAATCCGCATCGCACAGGACCCTGTTTCCCTGGAAACACCTATCGGCGAGGAGGAGGACAGCCACCTCGGCGACTTCATTCCCGACGAGGACGCTCCCGCGCCCGCTGACGAGGCGTGCAACAGCGTGCTCAAGCAGACCATCGGCGAGGTACTCGACACGCTGACCGAGCGTGAAAAGCGCGTCATAATCCTGCGGTTCGGTCTTATCGACGGCAGGCAGAGAACGCTCGAGGAGGTAGGTCAGGAATTCCAGGTAACGCGCGAGCGTATCAGACAGATAGAAACCAAGGCGCTGCGCAAGCTCCGTCACCCCACCCGCAGCAAAAAGCTCAAGGACTTCCTTGAATGACCTACATATTGAAACGCTCCGTTCATAACTGGAAAGGATAAAAAATGAGCAACGCAAAAGTTATCAGCGAACTTCTTGAACGCGGAAAACAGAGCGGCAAGCTCTCTACCAAAGAGATAACCGACGCTATCGAGGAAATGGAGATCGACGCCGACGAAATAAACCGGATATACGACGAGCTTGAAGCCAACAACATCGAAATAGTTGACGATATCGCTTCCGACGACCTCAACAGCGCGCTGGACTACACCTCCGAGGACGATTCGGATTATTCCTCCGAGGGAATGTCCACCGACGACCCGGTAAAGCTCCACCTGAAAGAGATAGGAAAGATACCGCTGCTGTCCGCCGAGGAAGAGATACAGCTCGCGGAAAAAATAAGCGCCGGCGACGAGTACGCCCGCGACCGGCTCATCGAGGCGAACCTGCGCCTGGTAGTCAGCATCGCGAAGCACTTCGTCGGGCGTGGAATGCCGTTCCTCGACCTGATCCAGGAAGGATACATCGGGCTTATCAAGGCGGTCGAGAAGTTCGACCACACCAAGGGCTACAAGTTCTCGACCTACGCGACTTGGTGGATACGTCAGTCCATTTCCCGCGCCATCGCAGACCAGGCGCGCACTATACGCATTCCGGTGCACATGGTCGAAACCATCACCAAGGTCAAGAAGGCGCAGAACATGCTGCTGCACAAGAACGGTCACGAGCCTACCGTCGAGGAGGTCGCAAAGGAGCTCAACATGACTCCCGAGCGCGTCCGCGAGGTCATTCGAATCGCGCAGGATCCCGTTTCGCTTGAGGCGCCCGTCGGCGAGGAGGAGGACAGCTTCCTCGGGGATTTCATTCCTGATGAGGACGCTCCGTCTCCCATCGACACCGCAATGCAGTCCGTTTTCAAGGACGAGCTGAACAAGGCGCTGAACACCCTCCCGGAGCGGGAGCGCGACGTGCTGAAATTCCGCTACGGAGTCGGCTACGACCGCTCGCACACTCTCGAGGAGGTCGGCAAGGAGTTCAACGTCACCCGCGAGCGTATCCGCCAGATAGAGGCAAAGGCGCTCCGCAAGCTCCGCCAGCAGTCCCGCAGCAAGAATCTGAAAATGTTCCTGGACTGATACAGAAAAGTGCTTCACCAGGCTGTTAAGAAAAGTGAGACCCGAGCCGGAATCGGCTCGGGTTTAATTTATGCTTCGTTGAGATTCTTCACGCTTCCGCGGCGTACCAGCTTTCCGGTGACCAGCGTGCGGCCGCGGCGGTAGTTACCGTCGCGTATCTTGTGGAGGATTATGTCCACCGCTTCGGTGCTCATCACGCGGCTGTTGACGTCTATCGTCGTCAGGCGCGGATTGCATATCGTTGAGTAGATGTGGTTATCGTAGCCCACCACGGAGATGTCGTCCGGCACGGAGTATCCCGCGGATTTCAGCTGATTCACGAGCTTGTAGGCGGTTTCGTCGCAGTTGCAGACGAACGCGGTCGGCATGTCGTTCGGGAGCGTGAACTCCGGGAAGATGTCGCTCTCGTTGCTGCGGTCCCCTATCACCCAGTCCTGGCGGAGGGGTATGCGGTTCTCCAGCAGCGCCTTGTAATACCCAAGGTACCTGTCCTGAATGGAGCTGGTCGACCCTATACTTCCCAGGAAGCCTATCCGGCGGTGTCCGTTCTCGATGAGGTGGCTAGTCAGCATGTAGGAACCGTAGAAGCTGTCGGAAAGCACCGAATCAACATCATCCCTTCTTCCGTAGAAATCCAGGAACACGGTCGGCAGTTCGTATTTCATCAGGCGGTCGATGTACTCCTCGGAAAGCTGCCCCAGCACTATCAGCCCGTCCACCTTGTGGTCCAGCACGGAGTTCGGTACCTCCTCGGCGGTGCCCGGTTCGGTCAGGCTCTTGTTCGCCACCATCTCCAGCATGCCGTAGTAGTTCTGATTCTGGAGCAGCTCCACAATGTTTCGGTAAACTATCCAGTAGAATGAGCTTGCGTCGCTGATGAAGTGCTCCGCCACGATTATGCCGATGTTGTAGGTCAGCCCGTCCTTCGCGCCATGGGAGCCTGCGTGCACGCGGTATCCCATCTCGGTCGCTTTCTGCTTTATCCGCTCGCGTAGCTCCATGCTCACACCGTCGCGGTCGCCCAGCGCCTTGGATACGGTAACGGTGCTGACGTTCATAACCTTTGCGATATCGCTCATTGTAACAGCTTTTTTGGTCATATTCAAATCCTTTCGGCGTTCAGAACAAATTAAGTATATACTAATATTTTAAGTAATTTCGTGCAATTTGTAAATAAGCTGATTTAACAAAATTTAGCGTTATTTTTTGTACAAATTGTCTTAAAAGTCGGCATCTCACGAAAGGTGGAACCTTTTTCCGGGCTGCGGAATAATATGGGGCAGTAAGGAAAGCGGGGTGAGGCTGTTGAGAAAACCCAGAAAGCGGAAGCGCCGCTGCGGGATAGGCGCTGCGCTGGCGGTCGCGGCATTTTTCGGGGCGGTGATGTGTATTTCGTTCTTCTCGCTCAAGGTGCTGCTCTTCGCGGTCGCGTTCCTGCTGATAGTCATCGGCATTTTCCTGCTGAAATGCTGATTCTGGAAAGGAGTACATATGAAGATAGTTGTTCTGAAAAGTCCGAAGCTCTTCGCGGGGCTGCTTAGGGCGATGTTCGGAATAAAGAAAATGCCCGTGGAGTAATTGAGAAGGATTACTCCAGGGCTTGCCGGACGACAATGAGCCGCATGACGACAGGAACGCACCTGCCGTCGTGCGGCATTTTTTCACGAGCCGTACAGCCCGGAGCGTTATTCTGGCGGCGCGTCTGCCGCCGATTTTAGCGTGCTACTTGACAATTCCACAAAAACATTATACAATAGAATCACATCAAACTGAAAGGAATCATCATGGAAAACGGAGAAGTACAGCACAAGCGCCGGGTAAGGTACTCCGGCACCCACCCCAGACGTTTCGAAGAAAAATACAAGGAGCTCAATCCCGAAAAATACGCCAAGGATATCGAGCACATCATCTCCCGCGGAGCAACTCCGGCGGGAATGCACATTTCAATTATGGTGAACGAGATACTGGAATTCCTCGACATCAAGCCGGGACAGACCGGGCTGGACGCCACGCTCGGCTACGGCGGACACACCCGCGCCATGCTCGACAAGCTCCAGGGAAGCGGGCACATCTACGCGCTGGACGTAGACCCCATCGAATCCGAAAAGACCAGAAAGCGGCTCAGCGACCTCGGCTACGGCGACGATATCCTGACCGTAAGGCTCCAGAATTTCGCCGATATCGACAAGGTCGTCGCGGACACCGGAAAGAAATTTGATTTCGTGCTCGCCGACCTCGGAGTAAGCTCCATGCAGATAGACAATCCTGAGCGCGGATTTTCCTACAAGGTGGACGGCCCGCTCGACCTGCGCATGAACCCCAGGAAGGGCAAGAGCGGCGCGGAACGCCTCCAGGAGCTGACCTACGCGGAAATAGTCGGCATGCTGACCGAAAATTCCGACGAACCCTACGCCGAGCAGATAGCCCGCACGATAATGCGCTACCGCAACAAGGGAGTGTATATCGCGACCACCACGCAGCTGCGCGAGTGCATAACGGAGGCGCTGTCGTTCCTCCCGAAAAACGAGCAGAAGGAAACCATCAAGAAATCCTGCCAGCGGACGTTCCAGGCGATACGCATCGACGTCAACAGCGAATTTGAAGTGCTGTACGCGTTCCTGGACAAGCTCCCGGACGTGCTCGCGCCCGGTGGCAGAGCCGCTATCCTGACGTTCCATTCCGGCGAGGACAGGCTGGTGAAGCGCTCGTTCAAGGAGCTGCACCGAGCCGGTGTCTACAGCGACGTCGCCCGGGACGTTATCCGCCCCACCCCGGAGGAATGCGTAAGGAACAGCCGCTCAAAGTCCACCAAGATGAGGTGGGCGATAAGAGCCGAATAAACCCCGCCCTGCAAGGCAGAAGCCCTGCAGGGCGCTTTTCTGTGCTATTGCAGAACGACTTGGGATATGGCATTCAGCGTTCCTCCTCCGGGTAGGTGAAGCCCCAGGACTTCCGGAATTCCGTCATCATATCCATTACGTCCCTTGTGTAGGGAAGATACATGCAGTCCGCGCAGCCGTTTATCGCACGCTCCATGTCCCGGAGCTCGTAGGCGAGCGCGTCGGAGTTCTCCCCCGCCCTGACGGTTTCGGTTTTCCCGGTGTCGGTGTAGGTCACGGTCGCTTCCCACGCGCGGGGGTACTCCATCACCTCAATGTAACCCTTTTCGCAGGATATCATGCCTCGCTTCGGCTGCTTGGAATGCAGCGACAGCATTACCGTCGCCATCTGTCCCTCACCGTTCATAAGAAGCAGTCCCGCCTGCTCGTCCACCCCGGTGGGAGCCGGGCGCACCTGCGACAGCAGTCTGTCCGGCTTGCTGTCCATAAAGAACCTGATGAACGACAGCGCGTACACTCCGATATCCAGCATCGCCCCTCCGGCAAGTTCCCGGCTGAAGAAGCGGTTGCTCATGTCGTAGTCCTTGAAGCTGCCGAAGTTCATCGTGATGAGGTTTACCCTCCCGAGCTTCCCCGAGTCGATAAGCCTGCGCAGCTCCCCGTATATCGGCATGTGATAGATTGTCATCGCTTCGGCGAGCACTACGCCATTTTCCTCCGCGAGGGCTACCGCCTCCTCAAGCTCGCTGCTGTTCAGCGTGATGGATTTCTCGGCCAGGACATGCTTCCCGCCGCTTATCGCCTTCCTGATGAATCCGATGTGCGTGTTATGCGGAGTGGTGATGTAGACCGCGTCGATATCCGGGTCGGTGAACATCTCGTCCGGCTCGTCATACACCCTGGGAATGCCGTATTTTTCCGCAAACGCCACTGCCTTTGAATGCGTCCGGTTGCCGATCGCGCAGATGTTCCTGCCGTTCTTTTTGAGCGCCGCCGCCATTTCGTTGGCAATAACTCCGGTGCCCAGCACCGCCCATCTTACTTCCTTCATCGCGATACCTCCTGTTTTTTCAGCGCTTTTTGA
>CAKSHG010000139.1 GCA_934456315.1 uncultured Oscillospiraceae bacterium
TCTGTTCCGGGACGTGAGATTTTTCGCTATGTAGGGGGATTTGCACCGTTGATCATAACATCGAGAAAAAACGACGCCGTAAGGCGCTTCCGCGACATTTCCCGGGAGAAGAAACTAAGGGATTCCGAGGGAGTTTTCGCCGCCGAGGGCGACCACCTCTGCGGCGAGCTCGCGAAGTGCGGATTCCGGATACGCACCGCGCTCGTGACCGAGTCCGCGATGGCGAAGTACCCGCAGACCGCTGCGGCGCTCCGCGATTCCGGGGAGCTGACAGTGATATCCCAGGAGGTCGCGGAATATATTTCCGATACGAAGGCTCCGCAGGGTCTGTTCGCGATAGCTGAAAAACCCGGCGGGAATGCCATTCCCGACCAGGCGTCGCGCCTGGTCCTGCTGGACGGAGTCCAGGACCCCGGCAACGTCGGGACCATACTCCGGACCGCCGAGGCGCTGGGATTTGACGGCGCCGCGCTGTCGCCCGACTGCGCTGATGTCTGGTCGCCGAAAACGCTCCGCGCTTCGATGGGGAGCGCGCTCCGGCTGCCGTGTATCATCGGGGAGCTTCCGGGAATAATATCCGGGCTGAAAAGCAGCGGATTCACGGTCTACGGCTCAATGCTGGACAGCTCCGCCGCAAGGCTCGGGACGTTCGGCGTTCCGGAGCGCTCCGCGGTAGTGATAGGAAGCGAAGGAGCCGGTATCTCCGCAGAAACAGCGAAAGCCTGCGACCAGGCGGTGTATATCCCGATCTCCGGCGCGGAATCGCTCAACGCGGGAGCCGCCGCCGCGATACTGCTCTGGGAGCTTTCAAAGCGTTAACTCAATAATTTAAGCTGGACATGACCTGCCCGGCTTATTCGCGTATGTTCTGCTGCTGAAACGCAGCAGGCAGCGCAAAACCATAAGCTGACCGCTGACTTTCGGTTTTGCATTGCCTGACGCCCGTGATGGGCTAAAAATAAAAATAGGGGGAAACTCTGTGCCGCATCTAGTAATACTGGAGTCGCCGTCCAAGGCGAAAACCGTTAAGAAGTACCTCGGCGAGGGCTATGACGTTATAGCCTCCACCGGACACATAATCGACCTGCCGAAATCCAAGCTCGGCGTTGACGTGGACCACGATTTTGCTCCGCAGTACGTCAACATGAAGGACAAGGCTGATGTTATCAAGGAACTCAAAAAGCACGCAAAGGCAAGCGACATCGTCTACCTCGCGACCGACCCGGATAGAGAGGGAGAGGCTATCGCGTGGCACCTGTCGCACCTGCTGAATATCGACGAGAAATCGCCGGTGCGCGTTACTTTCAATGAAATAACGAAATCCGGCGTAAAAGCCGGAATGAGCGCCCCGCGCTGCATCGACACCAACATCGTGGACGCGCAGCAGGCACGCCGTATCCTGGACAGGATAGTGGGCTACAAGCTGTCGCCGTTCCTCTGGAAAAAGGTAAGGCGCGGGCTGTCCGCGGGACGTGTTCAGTCCGTTGCAGTCCGCATTATCGTTGACCGCGAGAACGAGATCCGCAGCTTCGTTTCCCAGGAGTACTGGAGCATTGACGCCAAGCTGCTCGCCGCGTCCTCGAAGAAAGCGTTCCCGGCGAAGCTCGCCGAGGTCGACGGAGAAAAGATTGCCATTAACAGCAAGGAGGACGCCGACAAGCTGCTCGACCGCCTGAAGGACGCCGAGTTCGTCGTTACCGGGCTGAAGAAGTCCCAGCGCAAAAAGCAGCCCTCGCCGCCGTTCACAACGTCCACCCTCCAGCAGGAGGCGAGCCGCCGCTACTCGTTCCAGGCGCGCCGCACGATGAAAGCCGCGCAGGAGCTGTACGAAGGCGTTGACGTTGCGGGAATGGGCGCTGTCGGTCTGATAACCTACATGCGAACCGACTCGCTGCGTATCTCGGACGAGGCAAAGGCGTCCGCCGCAGACCTCATAAAGGAGCTGTACGGCGCGGAGTACCTGCCGGAGAAGCCCCGGGTTTTCAAGTCCAAAAGCAACGCGCAGGACGCCCACGAGGCTATCCGCCCGACCACGGTCAGCCTGACCCCGGATAAGGTAAAGGCGTCACTGACCTCCGACCAGTATAAGCTTTACAAGCTCATCTGGGAGCGCTTCATGGCGAGCCAGATGCAGAATGCGGTCCTCGACACGGTCGCAGCGGATATAACAGCCGCAGGCTGCCTGTTCAAGAGCAGCGGATATTCCGTGAAGTTCGACGGATTCACAAGGCTCTACGAGGAAACCAAGGACGCCGACAACGAGCAGAGCGGAGCGCTCCCCAAGCTTGAAAAGGGCGAGAAGCTCACCGCGAAGGAAGTGCTCGGGAATCAGCACTTCACGCAGCCGCCGGCGCGCTTCAACGAAGCCTCCCTCATCAAGGAGCTGGAGGAAAACGGCATCGGCAGACCGTCCACCTACGCGCCGACCATCTCCACCATACTCGACCGCCACTATGTCGAGCGGGAGCAGGGCAACCAGATAAAGCCGACGGCGCTCGGAGAGGTCATAACGGAGCTTCTCAAGGAGCATTTCAACGATATAGTAGACGTCAAGTTCACCGCCAAGATGGAAACGGAGCTTGATAACATCGAGCACGGCTCGGTGAACTGGGTGGATATCCTGCGGAGATTCTACGGCAATTTCGCGAAAACGCTTGAGAAAGCCGAATCCGACATGGAGGGCAAGCGCGTGAAGGTCCCGGACGAACCCACCGACGTAATCTGCGAGCAGTGCGGAAAGCCGATGGTCATCAAGATAGGACCGTTCGGAAAGTTCCTCGGGTGCAGCGGATTCCCGGACTGCAAGTTCACGAAGAAGATAGTCACCGAAACGCAGGGCAACTGCCCGAAGTGCGGCAAGAAGATGCTCGCGAAGAAATCCAAGAAGGGCAAGCCGTTCTACGGCTGCGAGGATTACCAGAACTGCAACTTCATGACCTGGGACCTCCCGATTTCCGAGAAGTGCCCGCAGTGCGGCGCTACGCTGTTCAAAAAGACCGGCAGACAGGGCAAGATTTACTGCGCAAAGGAGGGCTGCGGCTACGAACGCCCCCTCGACAGCGCTGATTCAAAGGATAAGACGAATGACAGTTAAGGTGATAGGCGCAGGGCTTGCAGGCTGCGAAGCCGCAGTACAGCTCGCACGGCGCGGCTTCGACGTGGAGCTTCACGAGATGAAGCCGCAGAAGTATTCCCCGGCGCACCACTACGAGGGCTTCGCGGAGCTGGTGTGCTCCAACTCCCTCAAGGCGGCAAGACCTGAAAGCGCCTGCGGGCTGCTGAAGGAGGAGATGCGCCGCTTCGGTTCGGTGATACTCCAGGCTGCGGAAAAGACCGCAGTCCCCGCCGGGGGAGCGCTCGCGGTCAACCGCACGGAGTTCTCCGACGAGGTGACCAGGATAGTCAGGAGCTTCCCGAATATCCGGGTGATAAGCGGCGAAGTCACCGGGCTTCCGGAAAATAACGCGGTCATCTGCACCGGACCGCTGACCTCCGACGCCCTCGCTGAAAAGATACGCGGGATATGCGGCGAGGGGCTTAGCTTCTACGACGCGGCGGCTCCGATAGTTTCGGCGGACAGCATAGATTTCAGCAAGGCGTTTTTCCAGACGAGGTACGACAAGGGCGAGGCGGACTACGTCAACTGCCCCATGACCCGGGAGGAGTACGAGGCGTTCTACAACGCGCTCGTCACTGCTGAAAGCGCTCCGCTGAAGGAGTTCGACCGCCCGGAGGAGTCCGCAGGAATGAAGGTGTTCGAGGGCTGCATGCCTGTTGAGGTACTGGCGAAGCGCGGCTTCGAGAGCGTGCGCTACGGCTGCATGAAGCCGGTAGGGCTCACCGACCCGCGCACCGGGCGCCGTCCCTACGCGGCGGTTCAGCTCCGCAAGGAGAACCGCGACGGCACGATGTACAACCTGGTGGGATTCCAGACGAACCTGAAATTCGGCGAGCAGAAGCGGGTGTTCTCGATGATACCCGGGCTGGAAAACGCGGAGTTCGTGCGGTACGGAGTGATGCACCGCAATACGTTCCTGGACAGCCCGCGCCTGCTGGACGAGTGGTTCATGCTGCGCGGCTCGGATAACGTGTTCTTCGGCGGGCAGATGACCGGCGTGGAGGGCTACGTTGAGAGCGCGGCGTCCGGTATCATCGCGGGACGCGCGCTTGCCGACAGGCTTTCCGGGAAGCAGCCGCTGACGCTCCCGAGGACAACCATGCTGGGAGCGCTGTGCAGCTACATCAGCGACCCCACGGTGGAGAACTTCCAGCCGATGGCGAGCAGCATGGGGATACTCCCGTCCCTTGACAGGGTGATAAAAGGCAAGCAGGAGCGTTACGGCGCGCTTGCGCAGAGAGCGCTTTCCGACCTGGATAAGGCTCTTTCCGACAGTGAGGATACATAATATGAAAATTGTTATAGACGGATTCGGCGGCGACAACGCTCCCGACGAAGTATTAAAGGGCGCCGCCCTGGCGGTAAAGGAACTCGGTATCGACATCGCGATAACCGGCGACGAAAAGACCCTCATGGAGCGCATGAAGGCGCTGGATATCTCCGACAGCCACATCGAGCTGGTCAACGCCGAGGGCGTTATCACCACCGAGGACGCTCCGAAGTCGGTCATCAAGGAGAAATCCGGGACTTCCATGGGCAGGGCGCTGTACTACCTCGCGGAGGGCAATGCTGACGCGTTCATCAGCGCGGGAAGCACAGCCGCGATAGTTGTCGGCGGTACGATGGTAGCGAAGCGCATAAAGGGCGTAAAGAGGACCGCACTTGTTCCCCTCATGCCCTGCCTGGGTGGCGGAAGATACGCCGTAGTCGACGGCGGCGCTAACCTCGAGTGCCGTCCGGAAATGCTCCAGCAGTTCGCAGTGCTCGGCAGCATTTTCATGGAAAAGACCATGGGCATCGAGAAGCCCCGGGTAGGTCTGCTGAACATCGGCACCGAGGAGGAAAAGGGCAGGGAACTAGAGCACGAAACCGTAAAGCTGCTCCGCAATACCCCCTCCATCAACTTTCTGGGCTACGTCGAGGGACGTGACGCGCCCGTCGGCAAGGTTGACGTGCTCGTCACTGACGGATTCACCGGAAACGTGTTCCTCAAGGCGTGCGAGGGTATGGGCATACTCATGAAGCAGTCGCTCAAGAGCATGTTCTTCGCGAATCTCAAGACGAAGATAGGCGCGCTGTGCGTGAAGAAGCAGCTCGGCGACATCACGAAGCAGCTCGACTACAAGACCATCGGCGGCTCTCCGCTGCTGGGTACCGCCAAGCCGGTATTCAAGGCGCACGGAAGCTCCGACGCGGCGGCATTCCTGGGAGCGTTCCGCCAGGCGAAGATGTTCGTTGAGAAGAACGCGATAGAGGAAATGACGAGCGCGATAGCGGCGCTCGGCGTAAAGGAAGAGGATACAAATGTCTGAATTCAGTCAGCTTGAAGAAAAGATAGGCTACACCTTTAAGGATAAATCGTACCTGCGCGGCGCGATGACCCATTCCAGCTATTCCGGCGGCAAGAACAACGGCAGCAACGAGCGCCTGGAGTTCCTGGGCGACAGCGTGCTCCAGATAACCGTTTCGCTGTACCTCTACACCAACATGACCACCGTCCCGGAGGGCGGGCTGACCAAGCTCCGCGCCTCCATCGTGTGTGAGAATTCGCTGTACAACTTCGCAAAGCGCATTTCCCTCGGGGACTATATCCTGCTCGGAAAGGGCGAGGAGATGACCGGAGGACGCGAGCGGCGCTCCATTCTTGCGGACGCGTTCGAGGCGCTCATCGCCGCGATTTTCCTGGACGGCGGCATGGACGAGGCGCAGAAGTTCATCATGAGATTCGTGCCCTCCATCGACGCTATAAAGAGCGGCAAGGTGAAGCTCGGCGACTACAAGACCATTCTGCAGGAGATAATCCAGCAGAATCCGGAGGAGCACATCTCCTACGAAGTCACCGAGGAGGAGGGCGAGGCTCACCACAAGACCTTCACTGCGGAAGTTATGCTGAACGGTCAGAGCATAGGCTCCGGCTCGGGTCAGAGCAAGAAGGAGGCCGAGCAGGCAGCCGCCAAGGAAGCCATAGGTCTGATGGGCTATGAAACGGACTAACATCTCGGTATTTATCCCGCACATCGGCTGCCCGCACCGGTGCAGCTTCTGCGACCAGCGGAGCATTTCCGG
>CAKSHG010000140.1 GCA_934456315.1 uncultured Oscillospiraceae bacterium
AGGGTTTCCGACCTCCGCTTTTGGTATTATTCAGCAGCTCCCGCCGGTTCAGCAGATCCAACGGTCCCGGACGTTTCAGGTTCATTCGCGTTGTCAGCTGCCCCTGCGCTTTCCGGTTCCTGCGCATTCTGCGCATTTTCCGCTGCACCTGAATGCTCCTTTGCTTCACCGGAATGCTGCGCGTCAAGACGCGCCTGCTGCTGTGCCGCAGCGAGTTCTTTCTTATGGCGGATATCCTCAAGGTCAGCGTACCACAGCTTCTCGAAATCCGCTATCGGCATGGGCTTTGCAAAGTAGTATCCCTGAACCATCGCGCAGTGTATCTCGGTCAGGAATTCCACCTGCTCCCTGGTTTCGACACCCTCGGATATCACGTCCATATCAAGGTTGTTCGCAAGGTCCACAACGGTGGAAATTACCGCCCTGCCCTTCTGGGTGTTCATCGTATCGCTGAAGAACTCCTTGTCTATCTTCACAACGTCCACCGGCATATCCTTGAGCATGTTCAGCGAGGAGTAGCCGGAGCCGAAATCGTCAAGCGAAAGCTTGAATCCTATTTCGTGGAGCTTGTGCATGATTTTCAGCAGCTTTTCTGCGTTTTCAGTGAAAACGCTCTCGGTCAGCTCCAGTTCGATATACTCATACGGAATGTCGTACTTATCTACGATCTCGCGCAGACGCCAGATGTAGTCGTCGTAATTCAGATGCAGCCTGGACTGGTTGACAGAGATGACCACCGGCTTCTTTCCGTCGTCTATCCAGCGGCGCATGCAGCGGCAGACTTCCTCAAGAATAAAGAAGTCAAGCTCGACAACGAATCCGTTCTTTTCAGCGATCGGAATGAAATCTCCAGGAGAAATGAATCCGAAATCCGGACTGTTCCAGCGGATAAGCGCCTCCGCGCCCTCGATATTTCTAGAGCGCAGCCCATATTTCGGCTGGAGGTAGCACTGGAATTCACGGCGCTGGAGCGCTCCCGGCATGATGCTTTCGTAGTCCTTTTCGCGGAGCGCACGGTCCCTTATCGAGCCGTCGTAGAACGCGATGGACGAGAAATGTGTGCCTTTAAGCGTACTCTTGGCGATCTTGCAGCGGTCTATCGCCGCGTTGATGTCGACTTCGCCGTGCTTGCTCTCATGAACGCACTGATTCAGCCGGCAGATACCCGCGCTGAAAACTACAGGGTACTTCACGAAAAGGCTGTTGCGGCGCTCGAATTCCGAGAATATCTCGGCAAGACGTCCGTTGATCTCTATATCGGTTGCGTTGTGTATCGTCATTACGAAGTTGTCGTCAGCCATGCGCGCAAACACCTCGTCACGTTCGAGATGGTCGGAAACGGTCTTGTAAAGCCGCTCCAGCATGCGGTTGCCCTCCTCGTAGCCGAGGCGGTCGTTAACATACTTGAACTTGTCGATATCGAACAGCGCGATAGCCCAGCCCTCCGGATCGGAACGCTTGAGCAGCTTCTTGGTATCTTCGAAGTACTTCGCCCTGCTGCGTCCGCCGGTGAGCGTATCTACGTCAGCCGCCCTGCGGGTATGGAACGAAGTGATGCAGACCACAACGAACACCGCCGCCACTATCACCAGAATTCCGCAGATTATCCAGACAAGGTATTTGTCAACGAACTCGTTTACTGCGGAACGGCTGCCGCCGTTTGATATCGCAGCGAAGGCGTAAACTCCGGCGTCGTTGGAATTCAGACCGCTGACGATCTTTCCGAATATCGTGTAAAGCTCCGGCAGGTCGGCGTCGAATGCCAGACACTCCGCATGTATCGCGGGGCTGACGTCTATGATCTCAATGCCGTCGAAGCCCTGATTCAGGTAGTACAGCAGCTCGTAAGCCCCGGCAAAAACCACGTCCGCCTTTCCGTTCTGGACCGCTTCAAGGCACTGCTTTTCGCCGTCAAAATGGAGTATCTGCGAACCCGGATATATTTCGGAGATATACTGGGAAATGTCGTCACCGACAGCCGGGACGGCAATCCTTGAATTCGTGCTTACGGAAGTGCCCTTCCTGCCTGCGGCCGCAATCGGTACCTTGGCGAACGGTTTTGACACTTTCAGCCCCTGATAATTCGCCATGCTGTTCGAGTTCACGCCGCCGCATACCGCCTGCGCGGAACCGCTGTTGACTGCCGCGACGCAGTCGGCAAGCGAATCATATCCGACTATCTTGATGCTAAGCCCCGAAGCAGAACCGAATCCCTCAAGGAAACGCCCTGTCGGACCGTTTACCGAGCTGTTTCCGCTCTCGACCACATCTACAACGGCAGCCTGGCGGTTGTACGCGATGGTTATCTCGGGACTCTTCTCGATGAAATGCTTTTCAGCTTCGCTGAACGCATAGCACTGCGCGCCGTATCTGGTGACGTACTTCTGATATATATTAGAAGTGAATTCCATATCGCTCATCAGAACGCTCGTTACTGCGCTGTCCAGCGCCTTTATGAGAGTTTCGTCAGCTGCGGAGGTCATGAAATAGCAGTCCTCCGTCGCGACCTGACAGGCGACCAGCTCGTTGCCCCAGATGCGGTAGCAGTCCTTTGCAGTTGCGTCTATCTTTCCGGACTCAAAATCGGTTTTCATCTGCGACTCGGAGTCATATCCGACGAACTCCGCCTTGCGAACGTCCGTGCCGATAAACGCGCCGTTTATAAAGTACTTGCCGTAGTCCTCCTTCAGGTAACCTATGCGGCAGCTTTTCAGCGCGTCATAGTCCTGGAACGAAATATCGCTGTCTGCCGGGATATATATTGCGGTATACTTCGTGGTAAGCGGGAGATTCGTCAGATTCAGGCGCAGCGAGCCCTCCGGGTCGTCTGCGATGACCATGCTCTGCCATGCGGTGAGCTCCTTGGCGCTTACGCAGGGGATAACGTCTATCTCTCCGTTCGCCAGCTTTGCGGCAAGCTCCGGAGCGGTGCCCTCGACATAACTGAACGTCAGGTCGGAGTGCTTCTGTATCTCCCTTAGGAACTCATAGGCAAAGCCGGTATAGTGACCGCCGACGCTGGAAATTCCGTAATCGGGATTAACTCCGACCACTACAGTATTTCCGCTTCCGGCAGCGTAAGCCCTGTCAGCCGCGAAAGACCCGAAAACCCCGGCGGGCAGGAACACAAGCGCCATCATCAGCGCCGCCGCCAGCACCACAGCTTTCTTCAAACACTTCTCTATCATGAAGTACCTCCGTATTGTAACGTGGTGAATGTTTTACGATAACAGTATTGTCAAAATATTACCGCAATAGTGCCAAAAATAGGCAGAGTTTCAAAACAGTCCAAAGATATTATACCAAATTGTTTCGTTAATTGCAATAGCTTTGTAAAAGTTTTTCATACATAGGCAATAAAATCTATATTAAATTGTAGAATTTGCACAAGAAACTTGACAGACGGTTACAAATGTGATATACTGTAATTGCACACTTTTAGAGATTTTAGCCAATATAACAGGTGTTTTCTACATCTTTTATATGCAAAACATCTCGTGAATTGCACATCTCTCATATTTAAAACTAAGGAGAATATATTATGAACTGGTTTGAAAACGCTGTATTCTATCACATCTACCCCATCGGCTACTTCGGATGCCCGCGCCAGAACGACTTCACATCAGAGCCGACCCACAAGATACTTAAAGTCATCGAAGATATCCCGCACATAAAGGAGCTTGGCTGCAACGCCGTATACTTCGGACCGGTGTTCGAATCCTCAGCGCACGGCTACGACACCGCCGACTACACAAAGATAGACCGCCGCCTCGGCACCAACGAGGATTTCAAGAAGGTCTGCGACGCTCTCCATGAGAACGGGATAAGAGTAGTACTCGACGGCGTATTCAACCATGTCGGCCGTGACTTCTGGGCATTCAGGGACGTCCGCGAGAATAAGCTCGGCAGCGCCAAGAAGGACTGGTTCCATGTGCGCGAGGGGAACGACGGCTACAATGACGGCTTCTGGTACGAGGGCTGGGAGGGTCACTACGAGCTTGTCAAGCTCAACCTCTACAATCCTGAAGTAAAGCAGTACCTCAAGGACTGCATAACCGGCTGGAAGAACGAATTCGGAATCGACGGTCTGCGCCTTGACGTTGCGTACTGTCTTGACCTGAACTTCCTCAAGGAGCTTCACGGCCACTGCAAGTGGCTGGCGGAGGATTTCTTCCTGCTCGGCGAAACGCTCCACGGCGACTACAACAAGTGGATGAACCCCGAAATGCTCGACAGCGTAACGAACTACGAATGCTACAAGGGATTGTTCTCCAGCTTCAACGACATGAATATGTTCGAGATAGCGCACTCCATCAACCGTCAGTTCGGCAGCGAGAACTGGTGCCTTTACAGAGGAAAGCACCTCTACACCTTCGTCGACAACCACGACGTGAACCGTATTGCCTCCATGCTGAAAACCAAGGAGCACCTGCCGGATATCTACACGCTGATGTTCATGATGCCGGGAATCCCCGCAGTATACTACGGAAGTGAATTCGGAGTGCTCGGCGACAAGAATCAGGGCGGCGACGACCAGCTCCGTCCGGAGTTCGACCTCGAAAAGATGAAGTCCGAGGGTATCCGCGACCTGACCGCGCACATAAAGGCGCTCGCCGAGATCCAGAAGAACCACCCGGCGGCTTCCCAGGGCGACTACAAGCAGGTACAGCTCACCAACCGCCAGTACGCATTCTCACGCAGCACCGGGGACGAAACCCTGCTGACCGTTATCAACGCGGACGCGAATCCGTTTACATTCAACCTCAATACCTCCGGTGCAAAGGAAAACCTCCTCACCGGAGAAACAATGGAGCTTGGCGGGCTGACCCTCCCGGGCTTCACCAGCGCAGTTTTCAAGCTGTAAATCAGCAGGATCACTAATGTAATACCGCCGACAAGTCCAAAATAAGCGACCCATCGGCGGTATTTTTTCTACAAGCTTTAGATGTTGCGAAAGGAATGTCACATGAAAAAGGCTCTGCCTGTTATCCTGCTTATCCTCGGCGGCATACTTGCCTGCGTAATCGGGCTGATAATCAGCGGTCTGCTGCTTATTGCCGCACTTATTGCCGCATTAGATGTATTAGATATAGAAGTACTGACGGCAGTGATTTTGCTTCTTGTGATCGGCGGCCATGTAACCGGCGCTGTGTTTCTGCAAAGACTGTATCAGCGGCGCTGGCGGATAGGCAAAGCGATTTTCTGGCTCTGTGCCGGGCTTCCGTCAGCGTTGATCGGCATGATCTCATTCGCAGCCGTTCTCATACTTGACAAGATGAACTATTTCTCCGGATTTTTTGCCGGCATGGGAGAATTTATTTTAGCGTCTGCCATTCTGATATATTCCGGCGCGTTCTTTGTAGTTCTGGGAATAGTCCTGCTGATAATTCATGCTGTTTCACATGTCAATGATGGGAAATCCTCCGAAAAAACTTGAATCTAACGAAATTTGTGATATAATGTAATTATAGGACAATGGAAAGGCGGCAATCATGAAAAAGGCTTCCGCAGTTATCCTGCTTATTCTCGGCAGCATACTGGCCTGCTGCCTTGGCGCTTTCGGGTGCTCTGCTCTTATCGGGCTTTCTTCCGTTATCGGGTGGTTCATTGCTTTGGTGGTGCTTACCGGGCATATTGCCGGGGCAGTGCGCACTTTCAGGCTTTTTAAAACACGCAGTTGGCTTGACAGACCGGGAACATTGAAATTCTGGATATGTACCGGTGTGCCCTCCCTGGCTGCCGGAATCGTCTTAAAGCTTATTGACGCGGCGGTCAGCGGCGCATGGTACTTCAATTCCGGTATGCTTTCCATTATCTCTTTATCGCTTATAGTGTATCCTGCCGTTTTTCTTGCAGCGTTCGGTATCTGGCTTTTAGGTGAACGCCCTGCCGGAGTACAGAAAAACAGATAAAGGTCACCTCTAAAGAAATCCCGCGCAAAATAACGATAGGTCACCTCTAAAAACCGGTTTGAAAAGGGAAAATGGGTAGAGTGCGCCGAATGCGATGAAAGCCGACGAAGTAA
>CAKSHG010000141.1 GCA_934456315.1 uncultured Oscillospiraceae bacterium
GGATTCACGATGAACGCGATGGCGTACAGCCCACGCACCGGGCTTATCGACCCGTTCGGAGGGCGGGCGTCGCTGCGCCCTGCGCCGGAGGCGATAGAGGAAGAGGAGAAAGAGGAGCAGAAGGAGCTTAGGGTCCCGGAGGACCCTGCGGAGCTTTCCCGCCGGAAAGGCGTGACGAGGCTCCCGGCGAGGGTCATCGCCATCGGCGAGAACCAGTCCCGCAGCGTAAAGGAGAACGGCAGGACCGTAACGGAAACCTGGTACGACATGTCGCGGTGCTTCACGTCCGACCCGTCCCGGATACTCCAGGCGATACGCTACTGCTCCGAGGGCGAGTACGTCATCGAGGACAGGACGCGGGACGCTATCCGCGCCAATGTCAGCTGCTTTGAGTACGCCGAGAAAGACAAGCTGTTCAGCGAGCTTTCCCGGATAGTTATGGGCAAGTACGCGGCGCGGGTGCTGGAGCAGTACGCGGATATCCTGGTGCATCTCCTGCCGGAGATAGAGCCGTGCATGGGCTTTGAGCAGCACAGCGTCTACCACGATTTCGACGTGTGGACGCATATCTGCAAATCCGTCGGGTACGCGGTGCCGGAGCTCCCGGTGAGGTTCGCGATGCTGTTCCACGACCTCGGAAAGCCGGACTGCTGCGCGATAGATTCGAAAGGGCAGGGGCACTTCAAGGGACACGGTGAGCGCGGCAGGCTCATCGCGGAGCGGATAATGCGCAGGTTGGAGTTCCCGGCGGCGCTTTCGGAGGAGATAAGCTGGCTGGTATTCTACCACGACAAGGAGATACCGGAGAGCCGGGCGGACCTCAAGCGGCTGCTGGACGCGCTTGGAGCGGAGGACCTCCGCAAGCTTATCCAGTGCGAGATAGCGGACGCCCGTGCGAAAAAGGTCGACACAGAAACGGCGGACGTACAGCGGCTGCGGACTTCGGCGGCGGCGCTGCGCGAGATACTGGACACCGGGGAGTGCTACAATATCCGCCAGCTGGCGATAACACCCCGGGAGCTGATGGAGCGCCGCCTTGTCGCGAACGAGCAGGAGGCGGAGCAGCTCATCAACGCGCTGTTCGACCTGGTGCTCGACAAACCGAGCTTCAACAACAAGCTCATGCTGCTCGACATGGCTGAAAAGAGCAAGCAGCGCCTTGAAGAAATAAAAGCGGAGCGCGAGCGTATCGCAGCGGAAAAGCGCGCTGCGCAGGCGCTGAAGCATAAGAAGTCGCCGGTGAACCGTCGCAGCGAGCCTGTGTACACCCGCAAAAAGCAGTGACATACTGAGAGAAAAATGCCCCCCGCAGTTAGCTGCGGGGGGCATGTGTTTACTTGTTTTCGGAAGTTTCCTTTTCCTTGAGCAGGTCGCGTATCTCGGTGAGGAGTACGATCTGGGGATCCGGCTTAGGTTCGGGCTTGGGCTCTTCCTTTTTCTTGCGGTGGAGCTTGGAAACCGCCTTGACCAGTATGAATACGGCGAGCGCGATCAGCAGGAAGCTGATGATCGACTGAATGAACGAGCCGTAGTTCAGCGATATCTCGGCAACTGCGGGGGTGACCACGTTCCCTGCGTCGTCGAGGACTTCCTCAACGGCGGGCTGGAGCACCAGTTTGAGCTGCGAGAAATCCATCTTACCGGTGAGAAGTCCCAGCAGCGGCATCAGCAGGTCGCCTACCAGCGAATTGACGATGGCGGTGAACGCGGAACCGATGATAAGACCTACTGCCATATCAAGCACGTTTCCCTTGGAGATGAACGCCTTGAATTCCTTGGCAAGCTTGAGCTTGTCCTTCTTTTCAACTTTCTTTTCTTCTGCCATGACACTTTCCCTCACATAAGTATTAATTTCAGGCGCGGAGCCTGTATTGCCTTAAATCCTCTGGCTAAGCGGTATGTAGTTCTTATTGAGATTGATAGCCTTGTATGCGGGACGGATAATACGCTTGCCGTTTATCATCTCTTCCATTCTGTGGGCGCACCAGCCTGCGATTCTTGCGCACGCGAACAGTCCGGTATACATCTCTACCGGTATCTTCAGCATTTTGTATACCAGACCGGAATACATGTCCACATTGGCGCATATATTCTTGATATCACCGCGCTCGTCCGCGAATACGCCGGGGGTGAGCCTTTCAATGCTGTCGAGCAGGAGGAATTCCTTCTCGAATTCGGTGCCCTTTGCGAGCTTCATCGCGTTGGCCTTGAGTATCTTCGCTCTCGGGTCGGACAGGGTGTAGACCGCGTGTCCCATACCGTAGACGAGTCCGGAGTGGTCGCCGGCTTCCTTTCGGAGCAGCTTGTGCAGGTAGTCGCTGACCTCCTGGTCGTTGTCCCAGTGCTGAATGCCGGCCTTTGCGAAGTCCAGCATCTCCATTACCTTTATGTTGGCGCCGCCGTGACGGGGACCCTTCAGCGAACCTATCGCCGCAGCGTATGCAGAGTACGCGTCAGTGCCGGAGGAAGAAACGGTGCGGCAGGTGAAGGTGGAGTTGTTACCGCCGCCGTGCTCCGCGTGCAGCATAAGGCACAGGTCGAGCAGGTGAGCTTCCTCGGGGGTGTAGGAGCGGTCGTCGCGCAGGGTGGAAAGAATGCTCTCCGCGAGGCTCTCGTCCTTGTTTATCTGGTGCATTACCATGGAATCGTTGTGGTAGAAGCGGCGCATCGCCTGGTAGGAAGTTACCATTATCGCGGGCAGTCGGGAGATTATCGAAATAGCCTTGAGCATTTCGCTTTCCACCGACTTGTCCTCCGGAGCGGAATCATAGCTGTACAGCGCGAGGACTGCCTGCGCCATCTTGTTCATGATGTTCGGGGAGGGGTTCCTGATGATAACGTCCTCGCTGAAATACATCGGCAGGTCGCGGTACTCCGCGATGAGGCGGGAGAACGTCGTGAGCTGGCGCTCGTCAGGGAGCATGCCGAACAGCAGGAGATACGCTACCTCCTCATAGCCGTAGCGCCCGGAGGAAAGCACATCGTTGACGATGTCGCGGATATTGTATCCGCGGTAGATGAGCTCGCCCTCGATGGGCTGCTTGTCGCATTCGCTGATGACGTAGCCGTGTACGCAGCATACGTTGGTTATTCCTGCAACCACGCCGGAACCATCGGAATTACGCAGACCGCGCTTTACTCCGAATTTCGCCGGCAGGCTGGGGTCAATTGCCGTGGTGCTTAAAAAATCGTCGCACATCTGCTTGAAAGTAGCAGAGTTCTTGAGCTGTTCCATTCTTTTCATAGGTAGAATCGTCCGCCTCCGTGCCCTTATAATAATGTTATACTGGTCTTAATCGCTGTTCCGTCAGGCGGAATTTTTAAATTAAGAAATATATAATTGTATTTTAGCATATTTCGCCGCGATTGTCAAGCGTTATTCGCGGTTTCTGAATAATTATTGAAAATAGATTGCAAAATGCTCGTGTGTGCATTAAATCTGCATGGAGGAATGGATCATATGAAGTTTTCAAAACTGGCGGCGGCAGTGCTGGTGTGCTGCGGGCTGTTGTTTTCCGGGTGCAGCCGGGAAAAGTCCGGGCAGGCTCCGGAAACGCTTACGCTGTACATCGAGGGGGAAAACCGGATAGCCGCGATGAGCTTTCCGGAGTACCTGACGGGCTGCATATTCGCGGTCGCAGACCCGTCATTTCAGGAGGAAACCCTGCTTGCTGCGGGGATAGCTCTTTCCAGTCAGGCGAGGTACTGCATGCAGAATTTCACGCCGGACTACTGTGCGGACCTCTGCGACCGCGGGGATATCTACCCGGAGTGGCTGTCGCCGGAGGAGCTCGAGGAGCGCTACTCCGACCAGTATCCCGAGTGGCTGGAGCGGGTCTCCCGGGCTGCGGAAACAGCCGCGCAGCTGTGCCTGTACTATAATAATGAACCAGCATACACGCCCTGCTGCCGGGTGTCCCCGGGTAGGACGGACGACGGAGGTCTTGCGTACCTCCCGGCGCTGAAGCTGAACCGCGACAGGGAGTCCCCGGAGTACTCCGCCTGCGCGGAGTATAACTGCACTGCGGTCCGGAAAATGCTCGCGGAGTACACCGGGAGCGTGATACTCCCGGCGGATAAGTCTGAATGGTTCACCGAGCCTGTGTACACCGACAGCGGGACGCTCCGCTCGATAAGGTTCGGCGGGGAATTGCTGACCGGGGAGCAGCTGCGAAAAGCTGTCGGACTGCGGAGCACGAACATCTCCATCAGCCAGGAGCACGATTCGTTCATTTTCCGCACCCTCGGAAGCGGGAACGGCTTCGGAATGAGCCTCTACACCGCGGAGCTGATGGCGCGCTCCGGCAGTAAAGCAGAGGAGATACTTCAGCAGTTCTTCCCAGGGACAGAGATGAAATGACGCCTCGGTACAGCATATTGTGTTCAATAAGCCAAGTTAGTTCTAAATAACTGAATTTTTGCAAAAAAAATTCAAAAAACCCTTGACAAAGCTGCGAGGGTGTGATATAATCTAATCAAGGAAATCAAGAATAATTCCTAATTTTAATAACTGAAAATCTACGGAGGTAAAACATTATGAAATTTGTATGTCCTGTATGCGGCTATGTTTACGAAGGCGACGCGGCTCCTGAGAAGTGCCCGCAGTGCGGAGTTCCCGGCTCCAAGTTCACCGTTATCGACGATAACAGCGGCAAGCTGGTATTCGCAGACGAGCACAAGATCGGCGTTGGCAAGCTCGAGGGCGTTCCGGAGGAGATCGTAGAGGGACTGCGCGCTAACTTCACCGGCGAGTGCACCGAGGTCGGCATGTATCTGGCAATGGCAAGAGCAGCTCACCGCGAGGGCTATCCCGAGGTAGGTCTGTACTATGAGAAGGCTGCCTGGGAAGAGGCAGAGCACGCTGCGAAGTTCGCAGAGCTTCTCGGCGAGGTAGTATCCGCCTCCACCAAGGAGAACCTCACAAAGCGCGTAGAAGCAGAGCACGGCGCGACCGCAGGCAAGCTCGACCTCGCAAAGAAGGCAAAGGCTCTCAATCTCGACGCTATCCACGACACAGTTCACGAGATGGCAAAGGACGAGGCAAGACACGGAAAGGCTTTCGAGGGTCTGCTGAACAGATACTTCAAGTAATTTCAGCGTGATAAGATTAACTCCGGGCGGAAATACGTCCGGAGTTTTTTGCATGTTCGAATTTCTCATCTTTTTGCACTTGTGTGCAAAATGCCGATTAAAGGGCACTTTGATGGACTAATTAACCGATTTGTCCTTTGTATAAATCACCGTGATATAGTACAATATTAATAGAGAATCGGCATATTATTATGAAAGGAGAAGATAAAAATGCTCACAACGATCGCATTCACGCTATTCGGATATCTTGCGGGAAGTCTGCTTTTCGCGCGTTATTTTTCGAATCTTTTCTGCGGAAAGGACGTCACGGTAGATACTCCCGACAGCAATCCGGGAACTTACAATGCCTATACTTACGGTGGATTCTGGTGCGGAGCGCTCACTCTTATCTGCGATCTGCTGAAAGGATTCCTGCCGGTGTTCCTGTATATCAAAGTGTGCGGTGGTCTGCGGCTGGGGCTGGTGCTTGTTATGGTTGCTCCCGCGCTCGGGCATATCTTCCCCATCTGGCATAAATTCGACGGAGGCAAGGGAATCGCGGTTTCGTTCGGCGTGCTGCTCGGACTGGCTCCGAACATGTTCCCGGTGCTGACACTGGCGCTGACCTACCTGCTGTTTTCCTTTGTTTTCAAGGTGAATCCACACTTCTACCGGCTGATTCTTACCTATTCAACAGCTTTCGGTGTTATACTTCTGGTGTCACGGAGCATTCCGGTGATACTAGGATGCGCTGCCGTGTTCGTTATCGTGCTGCTGAAAATAATCTCGGTGCGCGACACCTACGACAAGATGACTGTTCGGGCAGCCTGGACTGGAAAAGATAAATAAACTAGCGGAGCCTTTTACAGGGCTCCGCTTCAGACCGTCGAAAAAGTCACTAAAGTGACTTTTCCGCCGAACATCCCAGCCGCGCGCACGTCTTGGCGGCTACGC
>CAKSHG010000142.1 GCA_934456315.1 uncultured Oscillospiraceae bacterium
GAAAGCGAGAACGCTATAACCGCTGATTTCGGCGAGCGCAGTCTAAGATTCATCTTCGAGCAGACCGAGGACGAACTTAACAGGGTTCTTGATATTTCTGAAGTCTGACAATCTGCAATAAAAAAGTGGAGCTTAGTGCCCCACTTTTTTATTACATCGGAACCTGTGTGCTCTGAAGCAGCTCCGCAACGATGTCCTGCGGGGCTCCGTAATCCGTCTGCCCCGAAGCAAGCACGATGCGATGCGCAAGCACCGGAATAGCGACTGCCTTTACGTCGTCCGGCGTTGCGTAATCCCTGCCGTTCATCAGCGCCATCGCCTGCGCTGCGCGGAACATCGCAATAGACCCGCGCGGACTCGCTCCGAGCTTCACCTGCTGTAGATACCGCGTTGCAGTCACCATCGAGAGGATATACGCCTTTACATTATCCGCGACCTTTACCTGCGCGGCCTGCCGGCGCAGCTCCATCAGCTCATCAAGCGACATCACCGGCTGCGTTTCAAGGCGCTGGGGCATTACCTCCAGCATTTTCATCTCGGCAGCGCGGTCGGGATATCCCACGGATATGCGCATAAGGAAACGGTCAAGCTGCGCCTCCGGAAGGTGATATGTGCCGAACGTTTCGATCGGGTTCTGCGTTGCGAGGGTCATGAACGGCTGCGGGAGCGCGTGAGTTTCACCGTCAACGCTTATGTGAAGCTCCTCCATCGCCTCCAGCAGCGAGGACTGCACCTTCGGGGAGGCGCGGTTTATCTCGTCCGCAAGCAGAAAGTTGCACATCGCAGCACCCGCCTTGTAAGTGCCCTTTCCGGTGTTGATATCCACCATCGTGTAGCCGATAACGTCCGACGGCATGAGATCCGGCGTGAACTGTATGCGCCCGAAACTGCCCGAAACGCTCCTTGCCAGCGTTTCCGCGAGCAAGGTCTTGCCAACCCCGGGGACGTCCTCTATGAGGACATGACCGCCCGCCAGCATGGCACAGACCACTTTTTCAATTACCGGGCGCTTTCCGATTATTGCGCGCTCGATGTTGTTTATCAGCAGTTCAACCTTGTTGTTCATTTATTTGCTCCTTATACACGTTATACGCTCCGCTTGCGGTTATGATGATGGTATTTACGAGTACTGCCGCGAAAATCAGCAGCTTCACCAAACCTGCGTAGCTTCCTTCCATGCTGTTTATGTTCGGCGTTAACAGCTCCGGCGCTGATATGTTTATAAATACTCCTGCGGCTCCCGCCAGCACCGGAAGCCCCAGTGCAGTTATACAGTACACCACCAGCGGCATGCTAAGCTCATTACGTATCCTTTTAGTATAAAGCACATGCAATTTTCCTGATAGTATACCACATGGAATAGCTGCGGCAGGATACAGCACCAATAGAGTTACAAACGTAGAAAACACCACGCTCAGCAGATATTCGGTAAAAAATCCGGCGGCGCACAGCCCGGCGTATTTCAGATATTTCATTGATCACGCTCCTCACCCTTGTCTGGCTCGGCGACGCCTAAAAGCGATTGAATACACAATGTTGATATCCCGCTGACTATCGCTACGCCTCCGATTCCTATTGAGAAGAAAAAAAGCGTCATCGCCTTGCCAAGTCCGTCCCAACCAGCCCATATACTTTCGCTGAACGCAAACGTAAGTATTATCCCCAGACCGCAAAGCACGACCAGTGCGGCAAAAACTGTGAGGATATACCATTTCGAACTTATCATGAGCCTTTTCCTGATTATGTTCATAAAGGCGACGTGCAAAAATCCCGAGCCGATACAAAGTACTGCGCCAACAATAATAAATAAGCCGATCGAAACGGTGTAAAATAAGTCAAATATGTAGCAGAACAGCCAGTCAATCGGCAGGCATGCCAGATTCACGGCTAACCCTGCACCACAAAGCCCGGCGTATTTGAGTTTTGTCATGATACACCTCCTGCATGTCGGAGAAACTGCAAAAACGGCGCAGCCCGAAAGCTGCGCCGCAGTCAGCGTATGTTGTTCAACAATTAGTTGAGCAGGGAGTGCTCGTCAGAAGCGTCGAACAGGTGGATCTTGTTCGGGTCGAGAGCGAGCTTAACAGTATCCTGAGGACGTGCAGTGCATCTCGGAGATACTCTAGCAGTGAGCGGGATACCCTCGCAGGTCAGGTACAGGAATGTTTCAGCACCGAGCATTTCGGTTACATCAACAGTAGCCTCGATCATACCGGTCTTTGCTGCGGAGAGGAACATCTCCTCATCGTGAATGTTCTCAGGACGGATACCGAGGATAACTTCCTTGTCTACATAGTACTTCAGACCCTCGTTGTCAGCCTTTGCGGAGGGCAGCTCAACGTAGAACTTGCGGCCTCTGGAGGTCTTGGTGTCCTCAGAACCGAACTCAACGGTGTACTTGCCGTTGACCATGAGGAGCTTAGCAGGAATGAAGTTCATCTGCGGAGAGCCGATGAAGCCTGCAACGAACTTGTTAACAGGGTTCTCATAAAGGTTGATAGGAGAATCGATCTGCTGAATGTAGCCGTCCTTCATAACAACGATTCTGTCACCCATGGTCATAGCCTCTGTCTGGTCATGAGTTACATAGATGAATGTAGTACCCAGCTTCTTGTGGAGCTTGGAAAGCTCGGTTCTCATCTGTGCACGGAGCTTAGCGTCCAGGTTGGACAGCGGCTCGTCAAGCAGGAAGACCTGAGGATCACGAACGATAGCACGGCCGAGCGCTACACGCTGTCTCTGACCACCGGACAGAGCCTTCGGCTTTCTGTCGAGCAGGTGAGAGATGTCGAGGATCTTAGCAGCCTCTTCAACGAGCTTCTTGATCTCGTCCTTAGGAACCTTACGGAGCTTAAGACCGAATGCCATGTTATCGAAAACGGACATATGGGGGTACAGAGCGTAGTTCTGGAATACCATCGCGATATCTCTGTCCTTAGGAGCAACGTCGTTAACCAGACGGTCGCCGATGAACATTTCGCCCTCGGAGATCTCCTCAAGACCTGCGATCATACGAAGTGTGGTGGACTTACCGCAGCCGGAAGGACCTACGAGTACGATGAACTCCTTGTCCTTGATATTCATTGTGAAATCGGAAACGGCAACAACGCCGCCGGGATAGCGCTTGTATATGCCTCTGAGTGATAAGCTTGCCATTAAAATGACCTCCTGAATACTTAATTATTTTGAACCCTTTTCAGGGAACTATCAGCTTTTCCGCTACTAATATAATACCAAAATACGGCGAAAAAATAAAGAGCCTAAGTCAACAAATATTTTTGAATCCCTTTATGAATATTAACCAAGACCTACAAAACAACAACAAAAAACCGTCACTTGTGCTAGTGGTATTGCACAAAAAAAGCCTTTTTTTAAGCCGCCCGAGAAACTTTCATCTCGATTTTTGGTGATTGTAACAAAACACTGCTGTTCAATTTGTGCATTACACCACAAAATCTTTGGTATAGTTTTCACACAATGGTCATATATTGTTGCCTGAGAACATTCACAGCTATCGGGGGCACAAAATCCGTGCCGATTTTTGTGCACTTATACAGTTTTATGAACGGAGGAACTATGAAGAACGACACCAAGAGTTCCAGGCTGCCGCTTGCCGTCGGACTGCTCCTGCTTGCGGCGGGGGCGGTATGGGCGCTTACAAGGATCTACGGCTGCGGAAACGAAAGCATTCCCGGCGGGACAAACGAACAGCGTATCTCATACATACAGAGCTTCGGGTGGGAACCCGGATTCACCCATAGCGCAGTGGAAAACGTGCGCATTCCGACGGATTTCGACGACGTCTACGAAGAATACAACGAGCTTCAGCGCAAGCAGGGCTTCGACCTGCGGAAATATCGTGCGCACACTGTCAAGCGATTCACCTACGAGCTTTCTGACACCATGGTCCCGCTCAATGCGGAGCTTCTCGTTGAAAACGGAGTCATTATCGGCGCGGACATCGTTTCGCCTACCGCAGGAGGTTTCCTGGGCGCCCTGGCAGTCGATACCGACTGATATTGACAAATGCGGCTTTCCGGGGTAAAATATACATATAAATCTCCCGGAGGTCGACTTTGAAAAAACAGATTCTTTTAATAGGAGCAGGCGCAGCCGGCTGTGCGCTCATTGCAGGTCTTGTGATACTGCTCAACAGACAGTCGGACAGCAGCGTCCCGGAATTCGTACTGCCTGAATACAGCCAGTCCGCTGACGAAATCTACTATGATACAACAGCTGCGACTTTACACAGCGCTTCCGGAAAAGAACCGCCGGAAGCTCCTGCAAAGTCCGATGATTCCTCGGCAGCGTCTACAGAACCCGCAGCGACTTCCGTTCCGTCTGACACGTCAAAGTCAACTACATCGGTCAACACTACTTCTGAAGCCGATTCTTCAGTGCCAGACGCCCATGTCTTGCCCAGCGCAACTACCGTTGCTGTCACGGAACAGCCAGCCGCATCGGTCAAGGAGCCAACATCTGAACCGAAAGAACAGCATACAGCCGCTGTGACTGCCGAACCGGGTAACCCGGTCGAACCTGATGAACCAGAACCGAAGCCGGAGCCTGAAATTCCGGAAAACGTGCTCCTGACTTCAGGCGACCCGCTACACCACATTCGCTTTGAATTCGGCGCGGACAGAATTGACTTCAGCGGCGTCTACACTGACCTTACCGTTTCTGAAGTGCAGATACTGCGCGAGCATATTTCAAGCTATGATCTGGTTACCGGAGTGCATTTCTCCGGCTCACTGAATGTTTCGGGGCTTACTCCCGGATACTATATAATCCGCGTTTCACTATCGGACGGCGGCATAATGGACTACGTTTTTGAGATGAACTCCACCGGAGCCTCCCCGCTTTCCTGGGAGGAGCTTCCGGCTGACGAGAATCTGAACGCCGCCGCTTCCCCGCTGGAGCTTCCTGCAAGCGGAGTAATGCAGCACATCACCTCGTCTGGTGATGCTGAAACCGCGAAACGCGTACTTACACAGATCAAGGAGCTCTCAGATGAGATATGCGCGGGGCTAAGCGACGACTACTCCAAAGCGCGCGTCATGGCGCAGTGGGTGTCCCGGAACATGTACTACGACCACGACGCGTCTGAAAACGGCGTGACAGATGATATACTGACCCTGGAACACGTTCTGGAATACCACCGCTCCGTATGCTTCGGGTGGTCGAATCTCTACTCTGCGCTCTGCCAGGCACAGGGAATATGGTGCGCTAACGCCTCCGG
Source organism: uncultured Oscillospiraceae bacterium (assembly GCA_934456315.1). Classification (GTDB taxonomy): domain Bacteria; phylum Bacillota; class Clostridia; order Oscillospirales; family Ruminococcaceae; genus CAG-115. The sequence goes on from CAKSHG010000142.1 coordinate 5,240, forward strand.
AAGCGTAGTAACCGGAAGCCGCTGCTTCATGCAGACCACAACGGGCGACGAACGCTCGCATTCCTGGAACATGGTGGTCATCGACGGTCGGCAGATCTGGGTCGACACTGTGTGGAACTCCTCCAACAGCTATGACGGCAGGCGTTACGTCGAGGGTACACAGGACATGCAGTACTTCGACATTTCCACTGCTGCGCTGTCGCAGGATCACCGCGTGACACGATTCGAGCACCGGGATTACTTCGCACTCACATAAAGAAAAACTCCTGCCTGAAGGCAGGGGTTTCAGACCGTCGAAAAAGTCCCGTTGGGACTTTTCCGCCGAACATCCGCGCCGCGCGCACGGTTTGTCGGCTTTGCCGACAAACCGCACACTTGCGCGGATAGAAGTGTTTTTTGCCCCGGGAAACCCGTGGCAAAAAACAGATTTTAAAAGCCCGCTCCGCGGGCAAAAAGATACTTTTTCGACAAGCTGAAACTCCAGCCCAAAGGCAGGGGTTTTTCTTATTTTGCGGAATAGATGTCCCGCTGTGCTACTGCGAGCCTGTCGCAGCGCTCATTTTCCTCATGCCCTGCGTGGCCTTTTATCCACGCAAATTCAACGTCGTGGACTGCCAGCAGGTCAAGCAGCTGCTCCCATAGCTCCGGATTCAGCGCGGGCTTTCCGTCGGACTTCTTCCAGCCGCGTTTTCTCCAGCCCTGCGCCCAGCCCTTTGTGATACCGTCCACAACGTACTTGCTGTCGGT
>CAKSHG010000143.1 GCA_934456315.1 uncultured Oscillospiraceae bacterium
GCGGCGACGTGGTGAGCGGTCTGGCGCTGTTCGACTACATCAGCATAATGAAAAAGACGGTCAACACCGTCTGCACCGGAACCGCTGCCAGCATGGGCGCGATACTGTTCCTTGCGGGAAAAAGGCGCAGCATGCTGCCTCATACCAGGCTGATGATACATGATCCGTCGTTTGGCGGCGGAAACTTCGCGGGGAAGAAATCCCATGAGATACAGCGCAATCTCGACAAGCTGAACGAATCCCGCGAAACGCTTGCCCGTATCATCTCCGGGAAAACCGGCAGGACCCTCGACGAGATATACGAGGTGACCGCGGACGACACATATTACAACGTGGACGAAGCTATAGAATTCGGGCTGGCGACGGACGTTTACACCTGCGAAAGCTGAGAACGGGAGGTACTGACATGACAAACACAAGAATACTTGCCAAGGGCGTTGAGGTGTCAAACGACACCAGGGAAACCGGGTTCAACAACAATGATATCATAATCGGCTCCTCCGGCTCCGGAAAGACCGGCGGGTACGTCATACCCAATCTTCAGAACATTACCGGAAGCATGATCGTTTCCGACACCAAGGGGCAGCTTGCGAAACGCTTTGCAGCAGAGCTGAAAGCAAAGGGCTACGATGTTTACACGCTTGATTTCGTGGAGCCGAATAATTCCTGCGGCTACAATCCGCTTGCAGAGGTCCGCCGCTACAAGAACGGCAGGTACCGCGAGCAGGATATCCTGACGCTCGCGAATGCGATAATGCCGCAGCTGGATCAGTCGGAGCCTTTCTGGGAGCGTGCTGCGGCGGGATTCTTGGTGTTCCTCATCGCGTATTGCCTTGAGGCGCTTCCTGCCAGGGAGCACACTATGATGAGCGTCTGCGAGCTTTATCGGGCGACTCTCCTCCCGAATGGAATGCTACCGTTTGAGGAGTGGACGAGGAAGAATCCCGGCAGTTATTCCGCAAGGAAGATCGCGCAGGTAGAATCCAGCATGAAGTGCGAAAAGATGTGGTCCAGTATTATGGAGTTCATCAACCGGGCGCTGGAGCCGTTCCTTTTTGCAGAATCCAAGTGCATTTTCGGCAGCGTAAAGTCATTTTCCCCGGTTCAGCTTGGACGTAAGAAAACGGTCCTTTTCCTCAACGTCAGCGACACTGACAGCAGTCTGGACATGCTTGTCAACATCTTCTACACCCAGACGCTTCAGCGTCTGTGCTCCGAGGCAGACTCCAGACCGGACGGCAGGCTTGAAGTACCGGTGCGCATTATAATGGACGATTTTGCTGCGAGCGCGCGTATCCCGGATTTCACAAAGATCATTTCCGTAATACGTTCCAGGGATATTTCGGTCAGCCTTATTCTTCAGAGCATGGCGCAGCTCGAGTCGATGTACGGTCACGCCGAGGCGCTGACCATAATCAACAACTGCGACCACCTCCTCTACCTCGGCTGCCAGGACATGGAAACCGCAGAGTTCATAGGCTGCCGTGCTTTCAGGACCGCTGACCAGGTGCTGTGCCTGCCCCGCGACAAGGCGATACTCATATCCAACGGAGAAAAGGCGGTCACAGTCGACAAGATAAAACCCTACAGCACTGTACGCGACGGCGGTTTCTGCCACAGAAACAGGCGTATCATATGCGGCGACGATGACGTTTGCGTTGGCGTCAGGGAAAACAGCCCATATGAGGACAGCGCGGACGTCAGGGTATCCTGACCGGGGCAGAGAAGCCCTGCTGTGGATTCGGCCTATCGCAGGAGCCTTATTGATGCGGCGATGTCCGTCAGCTGTTCATCGGTCAACACGCCGTTTTCAAAGCTGATATTGACGTAAACGCACAGGTCAGTGTTGTATGCGAGTATTCCCGGGAGATACGTTATCTCACCGGGGCTGCCGCTTCCGTAGCCGGATACGATACCGATTTTCGTGACTGCGTTTTCGCTCACTTCGTCCTGCTTTACTACGGTGTAGTCGTTGTCCCAGTTTGCCTGGGCGCTTAGCATGAGCTGGTTGTATACCATTCGGTGGAAATTCGGGTCGGAGCGGTCAACGCCGTCGTAAAGCTCAAAAATGTTGTAGTCAGCCGTGCCGACGGTTTTTCCGTTCAGTCTGATATCCATCGGCGACCAGCCGCCCTCCGTGTTTTCGGACGGCTCAATAACGTATCCGGCTGGCAGCTCTATAGACATTCTGAAAGGCTCTATGTCGTAGATGGCGGAGCTGTGTTCAGTGCGGTTGGCGAAGCTGCTCGGGAATTTTACGCGGAATATCGTGAACGCTGCTCCGGTCAGCAGTGCGGCTCCTGCGGCTGCGGCGGCGCAGAGCGTTACAATACGCGTTACTCTGCGGCGGCGATGAGAGCCGCTGCGCTGGCTGACATACTCGCTGCATTCATCAAGGAAGCGTTCGGGTATATTTCCGATGGCTGTAAGCAGGTATGAACTGTTTTCGCTGATTCCGTTCATATAATATAGCCCTCCTTTTCGAGCGCATTTTTCAGGGAGATTCGTTCCCGGCGCAGAATCGCAGCTGTCTTGCTAAGGGAGATATCCAGGTCAGCTGCGACTTCCGCTACCGGCTTCAGGTAGAAATACCGCAGGATAAACGCAGCGCGTTTCTCGCGGCCGAGAGATCCAAGCCACCTTTCGATCGCGGCTGAAAGCTGTGCGGATTCGAACTGCCTTTCCACGTCAACGCCGGACGGGATACATTCGCTTAGTTCGTCGAGCGAATCGGCGTATTCTCCGGAACCGCGCTTCTGCGCAGTCCTGCGCCGCAGCCGGTCGACAGCGAGGTTCCGCGTTATCTTCCCGAGGAATGCCGCGAGCGAGAGCGGCCTTGCCGGAGGTATCGCGTTCCATGCGCCGAGCCAGGTGTCGTTGACGCATTCCTCAGAGTCCGGGCGGCTGTTCAGTATCCTCTGGGCGATGGTCATGCAGAGTCTGCCGTATTTTTCGCTGGTATGAGCCAGTGCTTCTTCGTTCCGGGAAAAGTACAGCCCGATTATCTGGGTATCTTCCATATTATCACCTCACCCTTTATGTCGCAGAAAATTGAAGAAAAATGCGCCCTCCGCGAATGAAGGGCGCATATTTTTTATTCTGCGTTGTGGATATCTTTTATCGCCTGTGTGACCAGCTTCTTGAAGAGCGGCGCTACCCTGTCTGCGGTTTCCTGCACTTCCGCGTGGGTCAGGGGATTTACGGATATTCCTGCGGCGAGGTTGCTTATGCAGGAGATGCCGCATATCTCCATTCCCGCGTGGCGTGCGGCTATCGCCTCGATGGCGGTGGACATTCCAACTGCGTCAGCGCCGAGGCGTTCGTATGCGCGTATCTCGGAGGGAGTTTCGTACTGCGGACCGGTGGTCTGGATATATACGCCCTTGCGGAGCGGCACTCCGGCGGTCACTGCGGAATTCTCGATTATCTTCCGCAGGCGGCGGCTGTACACCTCGGACATATCCGGGAAACGCACGCCCAGCTCGTCAATGTTCCCGCCGATGAGCGGAGATGGTACGGACATCGAGATATGGTCGGTTATCAGCATGAAATCTCCGGCGTTGAAGCTGCGGTTGATCCCGCCTGCTGCGTTAGTCAGGAACAGCACCTTTGCGCCCATCAGCTTCATCAGCCGAACGGGAAGCACGACGTCCTGCGGCTTGTAGCCCTCGTAGAAATGCACTCTGCCCTGCATTGCAACTATGGGGACTCCGCCCTTTCCGCCTGCGTATCCGAATACGAAGCGTCCCTTGTGGCCGGGAACGGTGGACACCGGGAATCCCTCGATATCGTGATAATCCAGCGTTTCTACGATCTCCATCGTGTCTGCGTAGTCTCCCAGTCCGCTGCCGAGTATCAGGGCTATCTCCGGCTTGAATGTGACTTTTTTCTGCACGCACTCGAAGCACTTCATCAGCTTTTCGTAATTTTCGTTCATTCTGCACCTCCGTCGTATTCATCGTCAGGTGTTGCGTTGTCCTGGCTGTTCAGCTTTTTCATTACCTCTATTTCCACGCTTTGCAGCTCCTTCATGGAAACCGCCGCGGTGGAGCGGGGCTTGTCCCCGGCTTCCGACCACAGCGGCGGGTACACGCTGATACCCTTGTCTGCGGGAAGCTCGTCGTAGAGCACTCCGGGGCATTCTTTGACGTAGGGGCGGTAGAACTGCTCCTGCTCTTCCTTGTTGCAGGCGAATTCAAGCAGCTCGTCGTAGTTGTCGCCGAATTCCTCCACCAGCAGCTCGTCCGGCGCCAGGTAGAGCAGGGTCCCCTGCTTGTCCAGACCGTAGATGCCGCCGAAAACGTCCTCGGCGACTACAGTCATTCCCATTTCGGAAAGCCTTTCGTTGCGCTCGAAGAAATCCATGATACCGCTGCCCAGCAGGCGGAGTATTCCGTTTATGGAAACGCCTCCGGTACCTGCCAGCACTGCCGCCAGGGGAGAGAACTCTCCTCCCTGGGAGCGGAGCTTCTTTGCTTTTTCCTCGTCGGGCGGGAGTATCTCTATGTCGCATTCCGAGGAATCGAACAGCTTTTGCAGCTGTTCGAACTGTTCTTCAAAGGTCATGTCAGACCTCCCAGCTTCCGAGGTACTTTTCCTGCTCGGGGGTGAGCTTATCTATCTCAAGTCCCCAGTAGCTTATCTTGCGGAGCGCTACCTCGCGGTCTATCTCCTTGGGTACGTTGACGGTCATGTGGTCGCCGGACTTTACTGCGGCGCTGTTCTGCGCGATGTACTTTGCGGAGAGCGCCTGGATAGCGAAGCTCATGTCCATTATCTCGGCTGGGTGTCCGTCGCCGGCGGCGAGGTTCACAAGTCTGCCCTCCGCGATAACGAATACGGTGTTTCCGTTAGCCAGCTTGTAGCCCATGATGTTGTTGCGGGCAAGGTAGGAATCGGTTGCTATCTCGCGCAGTTTCGCCATGTTTACTTCCACGTCGAAGTGACCTGCGTTGCAGCAGATAGCGCCGTCCTTCATGTTGAGGAACGCTTCCTCGCCGATAACGTCTGCGCAGCCGGTCACGGTTACGAAGAAGTCGCCGACCTTTGCAGCCTCGCGCATGGGCATTACCTTGAAGCCGTCCATTACGGCTTCCATTGCCTTTATCGGGTCTATCTCGGTGACGATTACGTCAGCGCCTAAGCCCTTGGCGCGCATTGCTACGCCCTTTCCGCACCAGCCGTAGCCGGCTACGACTACGTTCTTTCCGGCTACGATGAGGTTGGTCGTGCGGTTGATACCGTCCCAGACGGACTGTCCGGTGCCGTAGCGGTTATCGAACAGGTGCTTGCAGTCTGCGTCGTTTACGAGTACCATCGGGAATTTCAGCGCGTGGTCCTTGTCCATTGCTTTCAGGCGGATAATGCCGGTGGTGGTTTCCTCGCAGCCGCCGAGTACGTCCGGGATAAGCTCAGGGTATTCGTTGTGGATAAGGTTTACGAGGTCGCCGCCGTCATCAATAATGACGTTAGGACGAGCCTTGATGACCTGGGAAATGTGGCGGTGGTATTCCTCATCGGAAGCGTCGTACCATGCGAATACGTTAAGGCCGTCGTGCACCAGCGCAGCTGCTACGTCGTCCTGCGTGGACAGCGGGTTGCTGCCGGTGACGTACATCTCGGCGCCGCCTGCGGCAAGCACCTTGCAGAGGTACGCGGTCTTAGCTTCCAGGTGAACCGATAGAGCTACGCGCAGTCCTGCGAAGGGCTTTTCCTGCTCGAATTCCTTTTCGATGCCGTTGAGCAGGGGCATGTTGCGCTTTACCCACGCTATCTTGCGCGCGCCGCTTTCCCAGAGTTCGGGATTTCTGATTTCGTGTGCCATAGTGTTATTCTCCTTTATTTTAAGTGATGGTCACCTCTAAAAACCTTGTTTGAG
>CAKSHG010000144.1 GCA_934456315.1 uncultured Oscillospiraceae bacterium
GATACCCCCGCCAAGAAAGGCGATAACCCAAACAAAATCACGGCTCAAAAGGTCGGGACAGGAGGAAATATATGAATCACATTAAAAAAGAGTGCGTTGCGATGCTGCTTGCCGGCGGTCAGGGAAGCCGTCTTTATGCGCTGACGCAGGAGATGGCAAAGCCCGCAGTTCCTTACGGAGGCAAGTACAGGATAATCGATTTCCCGCTCTCTAACTGCGTAAATTCCGGTATCGACACCGTAGGCGTGCTGACCCAGTATCAGCCGCTGGTGCTCAACGAGTACATAGGCAACGGTCAGCCCTGGGGTCTTGACCGCGCGCACGGAGGCGTGCATGTACTGCCGCCTTACGAAACCGCAGCAGGCAAGGCGTGGTATTCCGGCACAGCTAACGCTATCTACCAGAATATCGGCTTTATCGACCGCTACGATCCCGAGTATGTAGTTATCCTGTCCGGCGACCATATCTATAAGATGGACTACTCCAAGATGGTCGATTTCCACAAGCAGCATGAGGCTGACGCCACTATCGCGGTCCTGGAGGTTCCGTGGGAGGAAGCGCCCCGTTTCGGTATCATGAGCGCAAATTCTGACGGCACTATCTACGAGTTCGCAGAAAAGCCCAAGGAGCCCAAATCCAACCTTGCGTCCATGGGTATCTATGTATTCACCTGGTCCAAGCTCCGCAAGTACCTCATCGAGAACGAGAACGACGAGGGTGCTACCAAGGACTTCGGTAAGAACATTATCCCCGCAATGCTCGAAAACAAGGAGAAGATGGTTGCGTACCACTTCGACGGCTACTGGAAGGACGTAGGAACCATCGATTCCCTGTGGGAAGCAAACATGGACGTCCTCGACCCCAAGGTACCGCTCGACCTGCTGGACGACAGCTGGAAGATCTACTCCAGAAACCCGGTAATGCCTCCGCATTACGCAGGTCCCTCCAGCCAGATCCAGAATTCGATGGTAGCAGAGGGCTGCGAGATCTACGGTATGGTAGACTTTGCAGTGCTTTTCGCAGGCGTTGTTATTGAGGAGGGCGCCATCGTCCGCGACAGTATCATCATGCCCAATACCATCATCAAGAAGGGCGCTGTTATTGAGTATTCCATCGTCGGCGAGAACTGCGTCATCGGCGAGGGCGCACATATCGGAGAACGTCCTGAGCTTATCGAGGACAAATCCCAGTGGGGCGTTGCAGTCATCGGTCACAACGTGAATGTTTCCGATAAGGCTGTCGCACCTCCCAAGGCTATGATCTCCAAAGATATATAAGAAAGGATGTTTTTGATATGGCAAGTATGGGCAATGTTTTAGGACTTATTTTTGCTAATATGCACGAGGAGAACCTTCCCGAGCTGACCAAGGCAAGAGCTATGGCAAGCGTTCCTTTCGGCGCTAGATACCGCCTTGTTGACTTCCCGCTTTCCAGCATGGTGAATTCAGGTATCACACAGGTGGGTATAATCACACAGGCTAAGTACTATTCCCTGATGGATCACCTCGGAATGGGCAGCGAGTGGGATCTCGCAAGAAAGACCGGCGGCCTGCATATCCTCCCGCCCTACGGCAGGAGCGACAACGGCGTTTACCGCGGACGTCTTGAGGCTCTTGCAGGCGCTGCGGAGTTCATTCACGAATCCGGCGCGGAGTATGTCATCATGTCCGACAGCAATGTCGTTGCGAACATTGATTTCAAGCCGATCATCGAGTTCCATGAGAAGAAGGGCGCAGACATCACCTGCGTTTACGGCACCGGCGTTTACGACGCAGACCGCACCTCCAGATTCACCGTTCTCGGCGTTGACGATAACGATATAGTTTACGATGTGCTTTCCAGACCCTCCATCAGCGGCGAGGTAAAGCCTGCGCTCAACATCTATGTGACCAGGCGCGACTTCCTTGAGAACATAATTCGCGAGAGCGAGTGCCGCAGTCTTTACAGCTTTGAAACCGATATCCTCCAGCACAAGCTGCATGATTTCAAGATCTGCGGCTACAAGTACGACGGATACTTCGAGATCATCGACAGCATGAAGACCTTCTACAAGGCTAACAACGACATGATGAACCGTGACGTTTGCCATGAAGTGTTCTTCATGAGCAAGCCAATTTACACCAAGGTAAGAGATGTGGCTCCCGCAAAGTACGGCATTGACGCCAACGTCAAGGGTTCGCTCATCGCCGACGGCTGTATCATCGAGGGAACTGTTGAGAATTCTGTCCTGTTCCGCGGCGTAAAGGTAGGCAAGGGCGCTGTTATCAAGAACAGTATCGTTATGCAGGGCACTGTCATCGAGGAGAAGGCTGCTCTCATCAACGGTATCACCGATAAGGACGTCACACTCACCAAGAACCGTACCATCACCGGCTCGGCAGACTACCCGGTATTCATCACCAAGGGCGCTACCGTCTGATAGTTCAGATCGTATAATCAAGAGGGGCTTTTTCGAGAGCCCCTCTTTTATTATACACTTCGTAAGATAATGAGGTATTGCGGAGAAATATCTGTGAAACTTTTAACGTTTCATTGTGACAATTGACAAAAAATGCTCTGAAAATTCCTACAAACTATTCAAATTTGATAAAAACTACTTTACAAACGATTACATAAGTGCTATAATAAAGACAACAAGAAACGGATCGGACTTCATACACGGGGAATGATCTGGGGAAAGGAAAGATGAATTATGAAACTGAATAATATGATCTCCGACGGCGAGAAGGTACAGGTTTTCGAGGTTGACGGCAAGGCTGTCAAGGTTTTCAAGGATCCGAACGAACCCAAGAGCGTCGTTCTTTACGAAGCCCTGACCCACACCCGCGTTGAGGAAACTGGATATAAGCGCATTCCGGCACTCGAGGAAGTAGCAAAGATCGATGGCAAGTGGGCTATCTCCTACGATTACATAACCGGCGATACAATGGCTGACCTGCTCAAGAAGAATCCTGACAAGGCTGACGAATACATCGAGCAGATGGTAGACCTCCAGATCGAGATCAACGAGCAGCGCTCCCCAAAGATCAGCCGCCTGAAGGATTACCTCAAGCGTTCCATCGAGAGCCTTGACATGATCGACGATGTAAAGAAGTACGAGCTGCTGACCCGACTGGAGTCCATGCCCAAGCATGTTAAGCTCTGCCACGGCGAGTTCACTCCGGAAAACATCATCATCAACAGCAACGGCGTTTACGTTGTAGACTGGCTCAAGGCTAAGCAGGGCAACGCTTCTGCCGATGTGGCTAAGACATATCTGTGGTTCTGCCTGAATCACCACACCGAGTACGCAGAGAAGTACCTCAAGCTGTACTGCAAAAAGACAGGCACTGCTATCAAGTACGTTCAGGACTGGCTCCCCATTGTGGCTGCCGCACAGCTCAAGTTCAAGCGCCCCGAAGAACGCGAGCTCCTGCTGACCTGGATCGATATCGCAGACTACGAATAATGAACTTCATACCTTTAAGTTTTTCTCCTAGACTAAATTCTTATCGGGCATAAAAATCTCCCCTGTCAGAAATGGCAGGGGAGATCGCTTTTATTCTGGTACTGAAAATTCCCCGGATCTTGCTCCGGGGAATTTTTGTATCACTTCTTGTATTTCTGGAGATCCCTGCGGCGGATTTCAGCGCGCATGATCTTTCCGCTGACGGTCTTGGGAAGCTCGGTAACGAACTCAATGGAGCGCGGGTACTTGTAGGGAGCAGTGTTGTGCTTTACGAACTCCTTGAGTTCCTCCGCTAGCTCGTCACTTGCGGTGTAGTTTTTCGTCAGGACGATGGTCGCCTTGACGAGCTGACCTCTTATCGGGTCGGGAACTCCGGTGACTGCGCATTCCAGAACGGCGGGGTGCATCATCAGCACGCTCTCTACCTCGAACGGACCTACGCGGTAGCCGCTGGACTTGATAACATCGTCGTTTCGGCTGACGTACCAGTAGTAGCCGTCCTCGTCGCGGTAAGCGGTGTCGCCGGTATGGTACATGCCGTCATGCCATGCCTCATCGGTGAGCTCCTTGCTGTTGTAGTAGCCGCGGAACAGTCCGGGAGTGTGGCAGTACTCGCCGCGTACAACGATCTCGCCTACCTCGCCGACTGCGACCGGGCTGCCGTCTGCGTCAACAAGGTCAACATCGTAAAGCGGGGAGGGCTTGCCCATACTGCCGGGCTTGGGGGTCATTCCGGTGATGTTTGCGAGGATAGCGGTGGATTCGGTCTGACCGAATCCCTCCATCAGCTTGATGCCGGTGTATTCATACCATTTGTTGAATACCTCGGGGTTGAGAGCCTCGCCTGCGATGGTGCAGTATTTCAGGCTGGAGAGGTCGTACTTTCCGATACCCTCCTTGATGAAGAACCGGAACATCGTGGGGGGAGCGCAGAATGTGGTTATTTTGTATTTCTCCATTATTTTCAGCATGTTTTCGGGAATGAACTTGTCGAAGTCATAGACGAAAACGCAGGTACCCATCGCCATCTGACCGTACAGCTTGCCCCATGCCGCCTTCGCCCAGCCGGTGTCGCTGATGGTGAGGTGGATACCGTTCTGATCAACGTTCTGCCAGTGCTTTGCGGTCTGGATATGCGCAAGGGGATATGTGTGGTCGTGGACTACCATCTTGGGGTAGCCGGTGGTGCCGGAGGTGAAATACAGCAGGTGCAGCTCGTCTGCCTTTGTCGGGATACGTTCAAGGGTGTCGGGGTACTGCTCAATTTCGCTGTCGAATTCGTGCCAGCCCTCGTGGGTGCCGTTTACTATCGCCTTGACGCGCAGCCTGCGGTCGCCGAGGAGCTCGTCCGCCTCGTCGATGTAATGCGCAACGTCAGCATGAGCGGTAGCTATAACGGCGGAAACGTCCGCCGCCTGGAAGCGGTACTGGAAATCCTTTGTGGTGAGCATGTGGGTCGCGGGGATAGCGATGGCGCCTATCTTCATCAGACCGAGGATAGCGTACCAGTACTGGTAGTTGCGCTTGAGCACCAGCATGACCTTGTCGCCCTTTTTGATACCCCAGCCGCGGAACATGTTAGCCGCGCGGTTGGAGAGCTTTGAGAGGTCGCCGTAGGTGAGAAGCTTCTCGTTGCCCTGGAGGTCTACCCACATGAGGGCGCGGCGGTCCGGCTCCATTTCGCCGTACTTGTCGATGATGTCGTAGGCGAAGTTGAAGTTGTCGGGGTATTTAATGCTGAATTTTTTCAGCATTCCGTTCTCGTCGTATTCTTCATCGACGAAGTTGAGGTGGTAAGATGGGATATCCATTTGCGCTCCTTCCTGAATTGCCTTAATGAGTGACTTTCCTGACTTTGCATTTTATGGAATAAAACTGTATCTGTCTATTATACCGCAAATCCCGGAAAAATATTTCCGGGATCATGGGTGTTCAATTGAATGGGACTCCGTCGGTAAGCCGAGTTCTGTCGTGTATGACCATCTATCTAGGCGCAATGTTGCCATTGCGCTCAAGCCACCTTTCAACGAAGCGCGCCGAGCAGACGCGTTATCCTCCGCACCAATCGGTGTTGCATCGGGTAGGGTTTACATGGCGGTACAGTCGCCTGCACCCCGGTGAGCTCTTACCTCGCCTTTCCACCCTTACAGCTTTCGCTGCGGTATATCTCTGTTGCACTTGCCCTAAGGTCGCCCTCGGCTGATGTTATCAGTTACCCTGCTCTGTGATGCTCGGACTTTCCTCATGGCTGTTTCCAGCCCCGCGGTCATATAACGAAGTCCCAGAACAGAAATATTATATCACATTTCCGCGCAAAAATCAAGTGCCCG
>CAKSHG010000145.1 GCA_934456315.1 uncultured Oscillospiraceae bacterium
ATCGTGTACTTCTCAAGCATTATTATCGCGCCGAAGTACAGCCCCCACAGCACGAAATTCCAGCTCGCGCCGTGCCAGAGTCCGGTCAGGAACCACACCACCAGGATATTGAGCGGCTGGTGACGGCGGTTTCCTCCCATGGGAATGTAGACGTAATCCCGGAAGAAGCTGCCGAGGGAGATGTGCCATCTGCGCCAGAATTCGGTTATCGTGCGGGTGATGTAGGGGTAGTTGAAATTCTCGTCGAAGTGGAAGCCCATGCAGCGCCCCATTCCTATCGCCATATCGGAATAGCCGGAGAAATCAAAGTATATCTGCATCGTGTAGGCGAGGATGCCGACCCACGCCCCACCGGTGGAAAGCGACGCAAGGTCGCCGTCCAGGAACATTGCTGAAAGCTCGCCGAGTTGATTTGCGAGTATCACTTTCTTTCCGAGCCCCAACAGGAAGCGGAAAGAACCCTCCGCGAGGTCGTGCATGGAGATCTTCCGGCGGTTTATTTCCGCGGAAATAGTGGAGTACCTGACGATAGGACCCGCGATGAGCTGCGGGAACATCGAGATGTACAGCAGCAGCGCGGGGAAGCTCTTCTGCGCGCGGACGGTACCGCGGTAAACGTCCACGATGTAGGATATCGCCTGGAACGTGAAAAAGCTGATACCGATGGGCAGGGCGATACCCGGCTTAGGGATCGGGATACCTACTGCGTTTAGCATTCCCACAAGGAAATCCGCGTATTTGAACACCGCGATTATACCGATGTTGAGTATCAGCCCGACCACGAGCGCGGGCTTTGACTTGTGTTTGCCGCCGTCGATGAACACTCCCACGACGTAATTCAGGAAAACGCTGACTATCATCAGCGCGACGTAGATCGGCTCGCCCCAGGCGTAGAAAATCAGCGAAAATATGATAAGGACCGCGTTGGAGTACGGGCACTCGCAGCGCACGCGGACATGACTGCCGTACTCCTCCAGCCTGCGCATTCTGGAATGGTCGCCGCACCTTCCGAGCGCGTAGCATATCGCCGCCGCAGGCAGGAACACATATATAAAAAACAAGTCTGAAAAGACCATGTAGCCCTCCGTTTTTCTGTCTGTCACAGCGCGGAGCATTCTGCGCGCTATTCCCCATTTATATCCATTATAATTATATCACTGTCAAAATAGTATGTCAATAGCTGACGAAAAATAAAACACCGCAGCGAAATGCTGCGGTGTTCAGGTATGCTATTAACAAGAACTTACTCCGTTTCAGACGACGTGCGCTTCGCCATCTCGTTGTTATACTCGAGCCTGGTTATCTCTCCCTTTGTGAGCAGCTCGCTAAGCTGCTCGTCAGTGTAGCTGTAAAGCTCGCTGGAATCAATAGTTTCGCTGTCAGAGCCGTCGGAGCTTCCCGATACAAGCTCTGCCGCCGCCTGGCTCACTGCGTTTTCGGTCTGGCTTTCCGCGCCGTTTTCGGCAGCGGTATCCTCGTTTTCCGATTTTGCGAGGTACTGCACTGCGCTTTCGCTAAGGTCCAGCGTGTCGTACTTCTTTGCGGTCTGTTCGGTCTGCTCCGCGGTCTTTTCGGAGGTCTTGTCAGTCTTGCCGACCCCGGTCATTTTTGCGCTGCCGAGCGATGAGCCCTTCTGTGCGGCGCTCGCGTCGATAATGATGTTCATACTGTGCTCCTTTACTGCCTGGTGAACAGGCACTCTGCCTTACAGGTCGCCCTGCGAAAGCACTTCCGGCTGTCCCGACACATTCTTCAGCACCGCTTCAAGCAGCTCCTGGAGCGTATCCGCCTGCTCCGGGGAAAGCCCGGATACTATCCGCCGCTCCTGCGCGGCAATGAGCCACGTCAGCTTTGCGCCCGCTTCCGCAGCCTTTTCCGTCAGGCTGACCAGCTTCCCGCGGCGGTCTCCGGGGTCCTCCCGGAATGTCAGCAGACCTTTCTGCTCCATGCGCGACAGCGTTCCAGTCACCGTGGGGTGAGTTACGCCGAGGTACTGCGCTATCTGCTTCTGCGGAACTTCCCCGCCGCAATGCGCGATGTAGCCTATAATGCGCCCCTGCGCGAACGTCACTCCGCAGCACTCCATGTCGCTGTCCGCGCGCTGCTTTATCTGCTCGCTTATCTGCTTGATAAGGTACCCGATGTGTCTTTCAGTCATTCTTACAGACCGCCCTTTTCAGTGCGGCAGCGCAAACCGACGCTGCCTGTGTAATTACTTAGCCCGCTACATATTATACTACTATTCCGCAGATTTGTCAACAGATACTTAACACTTCTCATGAATGTTCAGACTCTTGACAAAACTAATCAGATTAGTTATAATGATATTGGTATTAGTTATCAGTGAGGAGAAACAGAAATGCCCAAAGCAGGACTTTACAAGGAAACAGTATTGAAAGCCGCCGCCCGCCTGGCTGACGAAAATGGTCTGGACGCGCTCTCCATGAAGCTTCTCGCCGGGGAACTCGGCGTACAGCCGCCGTCGCTCTATAATCACATAGAAAGCCTCGACGAGCTGAAAAGGGAGCTGATGCTCTACGGCTGGCGGGAGCTGGAACAGCGTCTGCTGCGCTCTGCGATTGGGGTCGGCGGCTGGGAGGCGTTCCGCGCGATGTGCCGGGAATTCTACCGCTTTGCTGTGGAAAACCGCGGGGTGTTCAACGCGATGCTGTGGTACAACAAGTATTCCGACAGCGATTCCATGTCGGCTACCGGGGAGCTGTTCACCTATTTCTACCGCACCATGGCGGGGCTGAACATCTCCCGGGAGCTGTCAGAACACCTTATGCGGACGATACGCGGCTTTCTTGAGGGATTCGCGCTGCTTGTGAACAACGGAGCGTTCGGACATTCCGCGAGCATTGATGAGAGCTTTGAGCTTTCGCTTGACGTACTCATCGCGGGAATGAAAACACTGGAGGGACACGAGAAAAATGCAGATAACGATACTTAAAAACCGGCTCACCACGGAGGGATTCACGGCTCTGTACACCGCCGTCGGCTGGACTCCGCCCTGCCTCGAGCAGATAAGTGCGGCACTGGAAAACAGCCTGGCAGTATTCACTGCGGTCGCAGACGGCTCCGCCGTCGGAATGGCAAGGCTGACCGGCGACGGCGCGATGACGTTCCTGCTGAAGGATGTCGCCGTAATGCCGGAAGCGCAGGGAGCGGGCGTCGGGCGGCTGCTGGTATCCGCTGCGGAGGAGTTCGTCCGCAGCAGCCTGAAAAGCGGCTGGGCGGCTTCACTTGAGCTGTTGGGCGCCACCGGAAAAGAGGGGTTCTACGAGAAGCTCGGGTTCCGCAGCGACTGCGGAACCGGCATGCTGAAAATGATAAGGAGATGATATTTTGGGTGCAAAACTGTACATTGTGGAGGGACTGCCGTGCTCCGGAAAGAGCACCACTGCGCGTTACATCGCCGGACGTGCCGGCGGACGTTTTTTCGATGAGGACTGCGCGGAGCACCCAGCAGACTACACGTTCCACGCGTTCATTCCGGACGGCGCGGGTGGGTTCACCCCCGCAGAATCTGCGGAGCTCCGGGACAAGGGAACTCCCCAGACGGGCGGGATCGTTGTGCCGCTCGGCGGGCTTTCCGGAGAGCTGTTCGACAAGGCGCTGAAGTTCAAGATCTACGACTTCCTGGACTGGCAGACAGAACGCCCGGTAATGCTCCGGAAGTGGCGGAATTTCGCCGCCGGAGCCGACGGGACGTACGTTTTCAACTGCGTGCTCATGCAGAATCCCATGTGCGAAACGATGATGAGGTTCGGCATGACGACTGAACAGTCGCTGGGATTCATACGTGAGATCTGCGCGGAGATACAGCCGCTCGACCCGGTGGTGATCTACCTTAAATCCACCGACCCGGCGGCGCTTGTGAAAGCCGCTCTGCCGGAGCGCGGAAACGACTGGCTGAACGCCGTTATCGACTACCACTGCAACGGCGCCTACGGAAGATCCGCAGGTCTGAACGGCTTCGACGGCTACATTGCGGCTCTGCTGGAACGTCAGCGCCGCGAGCTTGATATGCTGCCGAAGCTCCCGGTAAAGTACACGATACTGGACGACCCGCAGTCCGACTGGGAGCGCGCTTACCGAAAAATCGGCGAATTCCTGGATCAGAACTGACAGAATGACGTCACGAATTTCGGCGCGTATTATTTCGCTCCGGCTGGAAATAATACAGCCGTAAGGAGTGATAGATGTGATAACAGACAGCTTCGCCTACATAGCCGTGCTGATTTTTGCAGCGGCTGTGCTGGTGTACCTCCCGCGGCTGCTGAAAGGAAATGCCGCACAGAAATTCTTCAGCTTCGCGCCGCCGGTGGTGCTTATCTACCTCGGACTGATGGCGCTGTGCACCTTCGGCGCGTGGGATCTTCCGGCGACCGCCGCGGCGTATTCCAGCCTGAAAAACCCGCTGCTTTACGCTATGCTGTTCATAATGCTGCTGCGCTGCGACCTGCGTAAGATACTAAGGCTTGGACCCAAAATGCTGCTCGGCTTCTTTGCGGCGACCGTTTCAATAAGTCTTGGATTCGTCATCTCGTTCGCGATAATGCGCGGGGCGCTCGGCGAGGAAGCCTGGAGGTCTCTCGGCGCGCTCTGCGGCAGCTGGATGGGCGGCGGCGGTAACATGCTCGCTATCCAGGCGGCGCTTGATATCGACGAATCTGCGATGGCCTACGCGCTGGTGATGGACTCCATCTGCGGGACGCTCTATATAATGTTCCTGCTGTGGGCAATAGGATTCTCCGACAAGTTCAACCGCTGGACGAAGGCGGATACCTCCTCCATCGACGCGGTGGGCGCTGCGCTGGAACGCGAAACAGCTTCCGACACGCGGCCCCTTTCCTGGCAGAATATCCTGCTGCTGACCGGGTCCGGACTGCTCGTTTCCGCTGTCTGCACCAAGCTCGGCGGCGTTGTCGGCGGCTTCCTGACGTTCTTTGATAAGTCTACCTGGACGGTGCTCATCATCACGGTGCTCGGGATACTGCTTGCGATGACTCCGTTCGGGAAGCTCCGCGGAACGGAGGAGGTTTCGAACGTGCTGCTGTATATCGTCATCGCGCTCATCGCCTCCCGCGCCGACCTGCGGGGAATAGGAAACGCCCCGTCGTGGCTGGCGGCGGGGCTTATGATCCTGGTTATTCATGCGGGGATAATGCTGCTGCTCGCAAAGCTGTTCCGGCTGGATATCTTCACCTGCGCGGTGGCTTCACTTGCGAATATCGGCGGAACCGCGACCGCCCCGGTGCTTGCCGGAACGTACAGCAGCGCCCTGGTCCCGGTCGGGATCATCATGGCGCTGCTGGGATATGTGGTCGGTACCGGCGGAGGTCTGCTCACCGCGCAGCTGATGAGCCTGCTGGCTTAGCCAGGAAGCTCACACCAGCGAATTCCGCAGGCGCTCGTTGAGGTATTTGTGCAGGGCGCATATTATCTCGCTTTCCTGGAGCGGCTTTGTCAGGTGCTCGTTCATGCCCGCGTCAAAGCTGCGCTGGATATCTTCGGTGAATGCGTTCGCCGTCATCGCGAATATCGGTATCGACGCCGCGTCCGGGCGGTCGAGCGAGCGTATCTTCCTTGCGTCGTCAAGCCCGCCCATCAGCTCAATGAGCTGCTTTGCGATGGACAGCCCCAGACCGGAGCCGGCATAATTTGTATTCACGCAGCCCTGCTCCTCCTGGGAAAACGGCTCGAATGCGCAAATCCGCTGCGGCACGGCGTGCCGGGATTTTTGGGTTTCGGGTCTTTCATGTGGGTTT
>CAKSHG010000146.1 GCA_934456315.1 uncultured Oscillospiraceae bacterium
TGGCAGGAAAGCTCCCAGCTTTCCGCTATCTTGTCGGAGTCAAGCTCCTTGCCGTACTCCTCGCGAAGTCTGTTGCCGCCCCAGATGTAGTCCTTGCAGGGCGCTTTCAGCTTTAAAATTGCCATGTCTATGTATCCTTTCTGAACTTTTATTCAATAGCCTAAGCTCTCGTTGACGATAATTACCTTTATTCTGTCAGGAACCCTCTGCTGCTCCAGCCTTACAAACGAGCAGCATATTCTGCCGTCGCAGCGGCAGTGCAGGCATGAACCCGTGGTTTCACATGGAGTATTGCAGTTCAGCCGCTTTGTATTCAGCGGAGCAGCCACCTGTTCCACGCGACAGACTGCCTCGTCCATGTCCTTTACTATCTTGTTCGTGCCCACTATCAGCACGACCTGAGTCGGGCCGTATATCATCGCCGCAACGCGGTTGCCCCTGCCGTCCACGTTGTAGAGCACGCCGTCCTCGGTGAGGGCGTTGGTGCTTGCGAAAAACGTGTCGGAAACGAACGCCTTGTGGAGTATGTCCTCCACTTCCTCCGGGGTCTTTCCCTCGGAGCGGTCAAGGTAAACGCCCTTGAATTCAGTCATCAGAAGCTGCTTCACGCCGCTCTCCTCCAGCGTCATGGAACCGCCGGCGGTTATCAGCCGGTCGTTCTTCACAAGCTCCCGGACGATGTCGTAAAGCTGCTCGCGGTTCTTAGCGTAGTAGGGTTTCATTCTGTTTCTTTCGAGCGCTTTCATTGTGCGCTGGATCCTGTCTTGCATGATGTCCTCCTGTTATTCCTCGCTCTGTCCGGACTTCTGCTGAATAGTCGTGATGGAGTTATCGGATATCGTAAAGCTTCCGTCGTCGCCGTACTCGCCGTAGGGAACGTAATAATCTGCGGGATTTATGCCGTACTTCACGGTATTCAGCAGCGCCGCCTTACGCGAGTCGAACTGGTCTGAAGTAAGGTCGGTTTCCGCGTTGAGGATACACTCCGCATAGGCGTTGAGCAGCGACCCGTCGATGTAGGAAACGTTCTGGTTCACAAGCTCGATGAGCAGCGAGCCTATCATGTTGAATCTGTAGGATTCGCCCTCGTCGAAATCCGCGAACATGATGTAGCGGTACACCATCTCGGCGGTGAACATCTGGTCCCCGGAGTTTATCGCAGTGACCTCCGTTCCGTCGGTGATGAGCAGCGTCTTTGCAACGTCGTACTCAACGTTGCCGTAGGTGGTTATCAGCCCGGTCAGGCTTGCGCGGTCGAACTTGACGTATCCGTCGAACTTTATCCCGAGCACGTTCGAAACTGCGTCCGCAACGCCCTTTCCGCCCTGCGCCGCGTAAACGTTCGGCAGGGTGCGACCGGTGGACGTAAGCGAGATACCGTTAGTCACCGGAATGAACAGCAGGCGGTTCTCCACCGCGTTGTAGGTGACAGCAACGAACAGCGACGGCATGTCTGCCGAGCCGTCGGAGATCATCGTCATCACTGAAAGGTCCATGCTGTGGTCCGGAACGAAATCCTCGGAGAGAGTTCCGTCTGCGGAAAGCCCGGTTTCCTGCGACTTCGGGAAAAGGAAATCCCGGAATGAAAATATCGCCATGATGATCATGGCAAGCGTAATGCAAAATGCGATAAGATATATATACCAGTTGCTTTTTCTGCGTACTGCCATAAGTTCTGCCTTTCATGACCACTTTTTCAAAAAATGCGCTTACTCCGCGAAAAGGTATTGAATTTTTCGGGAATTAGTAATATAATATACAAGGCAATATCAGAAAAAGTGACCGATACTCTAAATAGTGCAATGCCTTTTTATATTATACCACACTTTTTCTGAAATTTCAACACATTGAGGAGCGAACATGAAGAATTTTTATCACAGAGCCTGGGCGGAAATCAATCTCGACGTCCTGAAGAATAATATAGAGATCATCAGAAAATACTCCGGTAACCGCGACATAATCGCGATAGTAAAGGCAAATGCCTACGGTCACGGCGACGCGGAATGCGCCCTGGCAATGAACCACATCGGGGTAAGGCACTTTGCGGTTTCCAACCTCTGGGAAGCGCAGAATCTTTCCTCCGCCGGAGTGGAGGGTGACATACTCATCTTCGGCTACTGCGATATCCCGCTGATATTTGAGAATCTTGACAAGAATTACATATTCACAGTGGGCAGCGTTCCCTACGCCGAGGAGCTTTCTGAAGCCGCCGTCAGAGCCGGAGTGAAGGTGCCGGTGCACATCAAGTTCGACACCGGAATGAGCCGCGTCGGTATCACCACTGCCGATGAAGCCGACAGCATTCTCGCACTGCCCGGTCTGGACTGCCGCGCGGGCTACACGCACTTTGCAGTCGCGGATTCCCTGGAGGAAGATGACATGGAATTCACGCAGAAGCAGTACCGGATACTTCACGACATCTGCCGCGCACGGAACCTCCCGATGCACTCCCAGAACAGCGGCGGCATACTGTTCCACAAGGATTTCGACGGCGACTTTATCCGCGCCGGGATCGTGATGTACGGGCACCGTCCGAACACTGAATACGCGCTGCCGGAGGGCATAAAGTCCGTATTCAGCATGAAGGCGGTCATCAGCCAGATAAAGACTATCCAGCCCGGCGACACGGTAAGCTACGGGCGTACTTTCACCGCCGACCACCCGACCCGCCTGGCGCTCATTCCCTGCGGATACGCGGACGGATTCAACCGCAGGCTCTCCGGTCAGTGGAACGTGCTGATACACGGCAAGCCCGCGCCTGTCTGCGGACGTATCTGCATGGATCAGACCCTCGTCGACATCACCGATATCCCGGAAGCGCAGATAGGCGACGAAGTCACCGTCTACTCCGATGAAACCTTCGGAGGTTCCTCGGTCGACCACGCAGCCGACCTCATCGGCACGATAAGCTACGAGCTGCTGTGCTGCATAGGAACGCGCGTTCCGCGTATCTTCATCGAAAACGGCAAGGAAAAGGACATTCTGCGGTACATTTGAATCAAGCGCACAAAAGTCCCGGCGGTTCAAAATCGCCGGGACATTTTTTATTTCTTTTCCGGATTTTCGGGCTGCTCCCTGCTTTCCGGCTGCTTTTTCAGCCGGAGGGAGTGCCGTGGCTGCTCGGGCTGCGGCTCCTCCGGTTCGTGGTACTCCGGAGCCTCGAACCAGAACGTACTTCCCTGCCCTACGGTGCTGTCCGCGCCGTATTTGAAGCCGTGCTGCTCCAGAACGTTCTTTACAATGGAAAGACCTATTCCGCTGCCCATCTTGGCGCGTTTGTGAGTCTTGTTGCGTTCGCTGACCTTGTAGTATCTGTCCCAGATGTAGGGCAGGTACTCCGGCGCGATTCCGTCGCCGTGGTCCGTTACCTCGAACCTTATCAGCCCGCCCTCCTTGCGGAACAGCCGCACTATCACCGTGTTGTCGTCGCCAGTGTAGGTCACGGCGTTGTTTATCAGGTTGTAGACCACCTGCTCGAGCTTGGTGATATCCGCGTTGATGATGATATTGTCCTCCGCCTGAAGCTCGATGATTATGCCGTCGTTCTCTTTCAGAATGTCAAATCTGGAGATAACTCCGGAGAGCCGCTCCGACAGGTCGAACACCGTCATGTTCATCTCGGTCACGCCCGCCTGCAACTTCGACAGGTCCAGGATATCGTTTACCAGCGAGGAAAGCCGGTCGGTTTCGTCGATGATGACTTTCAGGTGACGCGCGCGCTTTTCCGGATTGTCGCCGGACAGGTCGCGTATCATCTCCGCGTATGCCTTTATCATCGTCAGCGGCGTCCGCAGGTCATGCGAGATGTTCGCCATCAGCTCGCGGCGCAGGTCGTCAGATTTCGCGATCTCCTTGGAAGCCTCCTGGAGCGTTGCGGCAAGCTGCTGGATCTCGTTGAAATCGTGGTCGTCTATCACCGCGTCGAACTTGCCCTGCGGAAGCTCCTTGGCGTGCTTGTTGATGTTGATTATCGGGTTTGTTATCTTGTTCGCGAAGAATATCGACACGAACAGCGTCAGCATCATCATTATCAGCGACACAAACAGGAACTGCCGCTGGAATATCGCCACCGTCGTTCCGATGGGCTGCAGGTAGCTGCATATAAAGATGTAAGCCTGGGGGTCGCTCTTGGTGCCGATGTAGGTGCACATCAGGAGCACCGTGTTGTTCTCGCGCTCGTCCCTTATCTGGTCGTAGTAGACACCGGTGTCGGAATCAAGCGCCGCCTGCTGGTACTGCGTCTTGGACAGCTGCGACAGCGACTGGCTCCCGCCGAGGTAGTCGACGTACCCCACTCTGTAGGGCGTGGAAACTTCGATGTACATCTTGTTCTTCCGTGCGATGCTGGTGACAACAGTCCCGAAATCGTCCGAATCCCCCAGCGTCCAGCTGGTCTTGATGTGAGCCATCGCTTCGGCTATCTCGTAGGTTTTCATCCACTCGTAGAACGACGGGAACAGCACGACCAGGAACACATAAGTGAACGCCAGCATGGCGATGACTATCGCCTCGAAACGCGCCCAGACGTTGAATTTTATGCTCCTGCGGAATTTCATTACTCTGCCTCGAACTTATAGCCCATTCCACGGAGCGTAACGATATAGTTGCGGTACGGACCGAGGTTGTTTCTGAGCATCTTTATGTGAGTGTCGATGGTGCGGTCGTCGCCAAAGAAGTCGTAGCCCCATACTTCCTCGAGGAGCTTGTTTCTTGTCAGCGCGATGTTCTTATTGCGCACAAGGTAGAACAGCAGGTCGTACTCCTTGGGAGTGAGGTTCGCCTTTACACCGTCAATGTAAACGTCGCGGGAGGTGAAGTTTATCTCCAGCCCGCCGAATTTCACGGTTTCGGGCGCGGGAGCCGCCGGAGTCTGTCTTGCGGCGCTGTTGCGCTTGACGATAGCGTTCACGCGCGCCATGACCTCCTTGGGAGAGAACGGCTTGACAACATAATCGTCGATACCTATCTCGAACCCGAACAGCTTGTCGTACTCCTCGCCGCGGGCGGAAAGCATGAGTACCGGGATCTGCTTTATCTTGCGTATCTCCTTGCAGGCGGAATAACCGTCGAGCCTCGGCATCATAACGTCCATGATGATTATGTCATAGTCGTTGTTCTTCACCATCTCGATAGCCTGCATTCCATCGCACGCCTCGGATACCTGATGTCCCTCGAACTCGGCGTACTCCTTGATGACCTCGCGGATATTCTCTTCGTCGTCAACAACAAGTATTCTGTACATAGATCCATCTCCTGTCAAATAATGATTCTAACGGTTTCTTTTCACAATAGATTTTTGCGCCAAAAGCAGGCGCCATTTCAGACGCCGGCTCATAATCTGGTCTGATTATACACAGAAAATATGACAGCGCTGTGAAAAAACGCTGAATATCAGCTGTGAATTTCCTCCGTCTTTTCGCCGAAGAACTGCACTACCTCGCGCATCATCAGGTCGGTGAAATCCGGGATACCGGTATCGTACCGGGCTGTTTCCGGACTGCGCAGCGGAAGCTCGGTTCCGGAACCGCTGTGCGCCGCCGGAAGCGATATCGTAACAGTAACCTTGCCGTTTTCCTCGCTCATGTCGAACCAGCCGCCGCTGACCTGCGCGAACCGCTTTATTATCGGTATCCCGTAGCCCAGGCGCTGATAGCTGAAATTCACCTCGGTGTTGCCGCTGAAATCCTTGCTGCTGAACATGGAGCTTTCGTTCACGACGCGTATCTGCACGAACTTCCTGCCGTGCTCCTC
>CAKSHG010000147.1 GCA_934456315.1 uncultured Oscillospiraceae bacterium
TGCCGCAGGGGAACGGTGTTCGCCGAGGGCAGCGTTGACATGACTCTCGAAATAGACGCGGAGCTTGACGACATGCTGCTTCCTCTGCCGACGGTGTGTGCATTGCAGCTCATCGCGTATTACACTTCGGTCTTGCGTGGCATCGACCCCGACAAGCCCAGGAACCTTGCAAAGGCAGTAACAACCGAGTAATCCTCACCGGGCAGGAAACTGCCCGGTTCAGGCTGTCGATAAAGGCACATCTGCGTCGTCAACGCCATTCCGGCAGGCAAGAAGCCTAGCCGAAATGGCGTTTCCTAGCATCTGCACCTTTCTCAACAGCCTGGGATTATTATTTTCAACAAGCTGAACGGAGCAGGAAACTGCCCGGTTTTTGTGTGCAGAACTGCATGTATTGACATTCGTGGATTTTTGTGATATACTAAACTGTAGTAGAAATTTATGGAAAGGTAGTGTTTATATGACTTGCAAAAAATGCGGCGCAGAAATAGCAGACGACGCGGAATTCTGCCCGGTATGCCGCAGCAGCGTGAATGCGGCGGAGGAACCGGTTTCGGTGGCTCCGCCTGTTCCGGAGCCTCCAACGCCGGAAGAAACCGTCCCGGCTGAACCAGTGGATTACTCCGCCGGGGAAGCGCAGCCGGTATTCGAGGAGAAAAAGCCTGCGGGAAAGAAGAAGCTGAATCTTGCGGCGAGCGTGGTCATAGCTATAGTATTCGGATTCCTCGCGATGACTTTCTCGCAGACTGCGGCGGCGCTGTGTGCGGTTTCCGGGGCACTTTCCAGCCACGCGATATCGGAGCAGATAGCCGAAATAGACATCAGCAGCATTGATATAGGCAGCCTTATCCCCGACGATATCAGGGACGAGTTCAGCGCCGGAGCGGGGAGAATATCCAGCGACATAGCCGGCATAGTCAGCACTATCTCCGATGGAGCGATGAACAGCGACCAGGCGGCGGAAATAATCCGCAGGGCTAACATCAACAAGGAGATAGCGAAGATAATCCGCGCCTATGAGGATTTCATCATGAGCGGCAGATCCGACATCGACATCTCCGAGCAGCTCCAGCAGGCGATAATCGGCGCAAAGCAGGTCTACAAGGACGTCACCGGAAAGGACGCTCCCGCAAGCTTTGACAGCGATGTTATCGGGACGATAAAGGACAACGCGGAGCAGCTGGAAAAATTCGCTCCGCAGGCGGCTCTCGGAATGGTCGGGGAAACGCTGCGCGTGGTATTCTCGCCAGTTGTCTGGATAGTGCTTTTCGTACTGTCGGCGGCTTTCCCGCTGCTGGTCTGGGCGATAACAAAGCGGGGTACAGCGGCGATGATGAGCGGCGGAGCAGCCTACCTCGTTTCCGGTGTCGGTCTGCTGATATCCGGAGCGATGACCAGTGCGGCAAAAAATATCAGGTTCGGCGAGTTCGGCGATGTCCTCTCGCAGGTTATATCCAATGCACTGGACGGCAGGCTGATGACCTGCGGCGCAGTCCTGACGGCAGTCGGAGCGGTTCTTGTGATAGCATTCATTATTGTAAAGGCTATTGCGGCGAAAAAAGCCAGAACAGCATAACGAAAAGGCGGTTCTTTTGAACCGCCTTTTCTGCACCTTTCTGCGAAAACTGCATATAATACATGAGAAAGCAGAAAGGGGAATAATTATGTGCGGAATTGCAGGGCAGATAGGTTACGAACAGGATATGCGCCGAATGAGCGGCGTCATGACGAAAATGAGCGCAGTGCTTGCTCCGAGGGGACCCGACGCCTCCGGGCTGTACAGCGACGAGAACGCGTTCCTTGTACATCGCAGGCTTATCGTCATCGACCCGGATAACG
Source organism: uncultured Oscillospiraceae bacterium (assembly GCA_934456315.1). Lineage (GTDB taxonomy): Bacteria > Bacillota > Clostridia > Oscillospirales > Ruminococcaceae > CAG-115. The sequence continues at coordinate 1,840 of CAKSHG010000147.1, forward strand.
GCGCGCAGCCGATGAGCACCGGCGACCTGACGCTGGTCTACAACGGCGAGCTTTACAACACTGCGGAGCTGCGCGGGGAGCTTGAGCGGCTCGGCGTGGAATTCACGGGACATTCCGACACGGAGGTCGTGCTGATGTCCTACGCGAAGTGGGGAGAGCAGTGCGTCGAGCGGTTCAACGGGATATTCGCGTTCGCGGTCTGGAACAGCCGGGAGAAAACGCTGTTCCTTGCCCGGGACAGGATAGGCGTGAAGCCGCTGTTCTACTCCAGGACGGCTGACGGGCTGATTTTCGCGAGTGAGATAAAGGCGCTGCTGAAGCACCCGGCTGTGAAGCCGGTGATAGACCAGGACGGCGCTGCGGAGATCATGCTGATAGGTCCGGCGAAACGCACCGGCAGCGGAGTTTTCCGGGATATCAGCGAGATCCCGGCGGCGCACTGCGCGTCGCTGACCCGCGCGGGATTCACGGTGCGGAAGTACTGGTCGCTGCACGCGCAGCCGCACACGGAGAATTTCACCGAAACCTCCGCGCACGTCCGGGAGCTGGTGTTCGATGCAGTAAAGCGGCAGCTGGTGAGCGACGTTCCGCTGTGCTGCTTCCTGTCCGGCGGGCTGGACAGCAGCATTATTTCGGCGATCGCTGCGGAGGAGTTCGCGAAGCAGGGGAAAAAGCTCCACACCTGGTCGATCGACTACAAGGATAACCACAAGAACTTCCACGCGAGCAGCTTCCAGCCGGACGAGGACGCGCCCTGGGTCGAGAAGATGGCGGATTTCATCGGGTCGGTGCACACGAACGTAGTGCTGGACACTCCGGCGCTCGCGGAGGCGCTGTATGATTCCACAAGGGCGCGGGACCTCCCGGGAATGGCTGACGTGGACAGCTCGCTGTACCTGTTCTGCGGGAAGATAAAGGAGCAGTTCCCGGTAGCGCTCTCGGGCGAATGCGCCGACGAAATTTTCGCCGGGTATCCCTGGTACCACAGGAAGGAAGTGCTGTTTTACGACGGATTCCCCTGGTCGACGGCGGTCCCGGAACGCGCCGCGCTGATGAAGCGGAAGATGACCGGCTGCGAAGCGGAGGAGTATGTCCGCCGCAGCTACGATAAGTGCCTGTCGCAGGTGGAGTACCTGGATACCGACAGCGACACCGACCGCAGAATGCGGGAAATGTTCCTGCTGAACATGGATTACTTCATGACCACGCTGCTGGACAGGAAGGACCGCATGTCGATGGCGCACGGTCTGGAGGTACGCGTACCGTTCTGCGATTACAGAATAGTCGAGTACGCGTACAACGTTCCCTGGGCGATGAAGGCGTACACCGGGCGGGAAAAGGGACTGCTCCGCCACGCCATGACCGGAGTGCTCCCGGAGGACGTACTCTGGCGCAAAAAGAGCCCCTATCCCAAGACGCACAACCCGGACTACATGCAGCTGCTGTCGGAAAAGCTGCGCGCTGTGCTGGATTCCGACGACTGCCGCCTGACCTCGATAGTGGACGCCGACCGCCTGCGGGAGCTTCTCGACACGAACGGCGCCAGCTTCGGGAAGAACTGGTTCGGTCAGCTGATGACCGTCCCGCAGATCTACGCGTATATGCTCCAGACAGAGTACTGGCTTAGGGAGTACAACGTTGAGATAGTATAAAGCAAGGGCTGACGCAAATCAAACGTCAGCCCTTCTGCTGCCTGTAAAAGCGCAGTAGCGATATTATTAGCTTTCTTTATTCTTGAGCAGCTTTTTTGAAATGACTATACCGACAATCAGCAGCACCGGGAAAATTATCGCGGCGAGAATACCCGCGCGCAGCTCCCCGCCGAAGCAGCCGGAAATGAATCCCGCAAGGGTAGGGCCGCCGGAGCAGCCGACGTCCCCGGCAAGTGCGAGCATTGCAAAAAGCGCAGTCCCGCCGCCCTTTATCGAAGCGGAAGCCTTGCTGAACGTACCCGGCCACATTATCCCGACCGAGAATCCGCAGACCGCGCAGCCGACCAGTCCGACCGCCGGGACCGGAACCAGCGAAATGCAGAGGTACGCCGCGATACACAGCAGACAGCTAAGCTGCATGAACCTGTCGAGGTCGAGCCTGTCGCCGAACTTGCCGTAAAGCAGGCGGGAAAGCCCCATCAGCGCGGCGAACGACATGGGACCCGCAAGGTCGCCGATGGTCTTGCTGACGCCAAGACCCTGCTCTGCGAACGTGGAAGCCCACTGGCTGACCGCCTGTTCGCTTGCCCCGGCGCAGAGCATCATCAGCATCATCACCCAGAAAATCTTCCGGGTAAAGAGCTGGCGAAGGGTCAGTCCCTTTTCGCCCTCCTCGTGGAGCGAGTAGATAGGCGCCTTTGCGAACAGGATAATGTTCGCGACCGGAATGACTGCCCAGCAGAGGGCAAGTATCTTCCAGTTACCGATACCGAAAATCGAAAAGAACAGCGTGGATATCAGCACAACGCCGACATGACCCCAGCAGTAGAACGAATGGAGCAGGCTCATGGCGGTTTCCTTGTTGTCGGTGGGGCACGCCTCAAGTATAGGGCTGATGAGCACTTCGATCAGCCCGCCGCCTATCGCGTAGATAAATACCGCGATGAGTATCCCGATGAACGGGTCGGGAAGCGCTTCCGGAAGCACGGTCAGCAGGGCGAGCCCGGCAGCGGCGCAGATATGCGCGATGATGGAGGAAGCGCGGTAGCCTATCTTGTCGACGAATCCTGTGGAGAGCATGTCCACAACGAGCTGAATGCCGAAGTTGAGCGTTATCAGCAGCGTTATCTGCGTCAGCGGGATATCGTAGCTTTTCTGGAATGTCACGAACAACAGCGGAATGAAGTTGTTGACGATAGCCTGGACGATGTATCCGATGAAGCATGCGTACATCGTCAGCTGGTAGTTCTGTTTTTTCATAAAAGACCTCCCTTAATGTAATCGATTTATTATATATAAAATAGCGGAATAAGTCAATCTGCAAAACGACGAAATTAGCATTTTTCCCGCGATGATTTTTTAGTAAAGTTCACCGCGCCGGGCATGCTTGACAAAGAACGGGATTTAGTGTATCATAGGTGTATAAATAATAAAATAGTATAAATCGCGGAATAATAATGATGTTTCCGCATGAAAGGGAACTATGGACGTAAACCTGCTGAAATACATGGCATTTATAAAGACGGTGGAGTGCGGGAGCTTCACGAAGGCAGCGGAGCTGCTGAATTACTCCCAGTCCGGGATAAGCCGCATGATAAACGACCTCGAAACCGAGTGGCATGTCAAGCTGCTGGAGCGCAGCCGCGCCGGGGTAAAGCTGACCTCCGACGGGCTGACGCTGCTCCCCTACGCGAAGAACGTCTGCGAGGACTACCGCCGCCTGCAAATGCAGATAGACGACCTGAACGGTCTGCAGACCGGGATCATACGCATAGGCACCATCGCGAGCGCAGCGGAGCAGTGGCTCCCGAGGATAATCAGCCGTTTCCGGCAGGATTACCCGAACATCGATTACGAGCTGCTGATAGGCGACTACGGTGAGATAGAGCAGTGGATAAACGACGGCAGGGTGGACTGCGGATTCATCTGCTCCCCGGTGATGTCCGACCTTGACGTGATGATACTGGAGCGCGACGAGCTGCTCGCCGTGCTCCCGAAGGGTCACCCGCTGGCGGAGCTTCCCGCAGTACCCATCGAGGAGCTTTGCAAAGGACCCTTCATGCTGCTCGAGCGCGGCGCAAGGGGAGAGGTGTCCGAGCTGTTCGAAAAGCGCGGACTTACACCGGATATACAGTTCAAGACCCTGGACGACTACGCGGTGATGTCGATGGTGGAGTGCGGGCTGGGTCTGGCGATACTTCCCGGGCTGATACTCCGGCGCATTTCCTACGATGTGGA
>CAKSHG010000148.1 GCA_934456315.1 uncultured Oscillospiraceae bacterium
ATCTCAGAACCAACCCTCATAGCCTTTTCAATATCATTTTCAAGCATATATGAGCATACAAATCCGGCGTGGTAGCTGTCGCCGCACCCGGTCGTGTCAATTACAGTATCGACCTTTACAGCCTGCACTCTGAATTCCTGACCTTTAAAGTATGTGACGCTTCCTCGTTCTGCAAGGGATATATTGAACAGGCAATCATACTTACACGATAACTCTCTGAACTTCGGCAGGAGTTCCTCCGAGCCGCTTATCATAAAGAAATCCATATACGGTGCAAGACGTTCCATATCAGTAAAATCCCTGTAGACGTCAAAATCCACCGCAAGCTTAAATCCGGACGTTTTCTTCAGTTCAACTACCTGCGAAAAACACGAAGCCCAGAAGTGAATAAAGACCACATCGGATTCGGATAATATCCTTATTTCGTCATCGTTCAGAATGATGTCATCAAGTATTTTTCCGTTCCATGAATCATCTTTATAATACCTGTCGCCCTCCGCTGTAAGGTATGTCATATTATTGGCAGTCTGATACCTTTCATCGGTGCGTATATGGCTTTTATCAATATCAAGCCTTGATATTGAATCCATTATCGCTTCCGCATATTTATCTTTTCCGACAATTCCAAGCAGCGTAACGTCCATCTCATCAAAACGAGAGGCATGGGCAGCAAAATTCAGCGCTTCTCCTCCTGGTCTGATTATGTCTGTGCCGTCAAACACATCGGCGCATATACACGGCAGCGCAGTAAGTTTTATTCTTTTCATTCAACAACCTCGTAAAATTCGACATAATAACGCAATCCAATTATATCACAAAATATAAATCAAGTCAAGGGAAATACACATATGGTATAAGATTTACGATCAGCATTATCGCTGATATTTATCCCTGTATTCCGCCGGAGTTTTACCGGAGTACTTCCTGAATACCCTTGAAAAATGGCTCTGCGATGAGAAACCGAGGTAGGAACTTATCGCTGCGGCAGATTTGTCCGAATAACGAAGAAGGCGCTTCGCCTCCTCCGTTTTTTGTTTCAGAATGAAATCCGTAAGCGACATTCCGGCTTCGCGCGAGAATTTGGCTGAAAGATACGGACGGCTCATGAAAAGCTCCCTTGCTATATCCTCAACGCATATTTTTTCCGAAATGTGACGGCGGACGTAGTTTGAAACGGATATCGTCAGCTGGGTAGGCTTTTCCCCCTGACGGATACGGCTCATTCTGTCGGCAAAATCCAGTACCATATTATATTGCAGATTTGTGATCTGCTGAAGATTGTTGAACCTTTCGCTGCGCTGTATAAAAGCGTCGCTCAGCGGGAACGCCTCGTCAGCTTCCATTCCGCCCTGTATTGCCGCGCGTGAAACCAGCGTTGCAAGCACCACGAGCGTGTTTTTCGCCTGCCTCAGCTGCTCTGAAGCCAGAATTCCCCCGTTTACCGCAGGCGCGTTCGACGTCCATTTTTTCAAGCCCTCTGTGTCGCCTGTTCTTACCATTTTGAGTATCTGCTGTTCCAGAAGATAGGTGTTCTGAGCATTCTGCGGGTTGTTGACCGGCTGTGAAAGTTCATCTTCAGAACGGGCGCTCTCAAGCTGCGAGGTCATTTCGGACTGCTCGCCGTCAAATATCGTGATGTCCTTTAATTCCAGCTTTTCGTCATTGAGAATGTAGTTTATAGAACACAGCATCTGCAAAACGCTTTCCAGAGGCATTCGCATTATCCCTTTCATCGCCGAGATGAACTCCTCGGTATCCTCCGGTTCAACGCCTGTGCGAAAGGCAAGCTCGCGCAGTTCCTGCGTGCTGTTTTCCGTCTGCCTTGTGGGACCGATAACAAGTCTTATATCGCCTGACCTCACTATGCCGTAGTAGTTGAAATGTCTGGTCGTGAAGTAGCTGATATGCGAATTTATTGCCAGTATCTGTCCGATATATATTCCGATCGGATCTGCCGGAAGATCTACAAGCGAGTAGTATATTATCTGCTGATCGTCTTTATATACCCTGACAGGTATTCCTGTCATATTTCCCATAACCTTGCATATATAGCTCAAATCAATATTATTCATTCCAGACCTCCAACACATTACAATTATACCATATATCATACGAAAATGCAAGAAGAAAAGTTGGAATTGTGATAATATGACAATAGAGAACCTCTGAAAGCCGGTGTGAAAATCAAAAACGGACAGGGTGCGCCAGATCCTGGGAAAGCCGATGAAGTAAGGCTGTATAACGTACGAGGAGGTGCAACACGATGTTGCAGAGCGAAGATGGCGCGCTGTCCATTTTCGCTCACATGAGGTTTTCAGTTGTTGCGAAATACAGAAAGGACGAGAGAAATGAAAGTATTTATGATAGGCGGCACAGGGCTTCTCGGAAGCGAAGCCGCAAAGGTTCTTATCGAAAGAGGTCACGAGGTCGTATCCGTTGCGCTTCCTCCGCTTCCCGAGGGCGCCGTGCTTCCGCCGGAGATGAAGATCGAATACGGCAACTATCTTGAAATGAGCGACGACCAGCTGCGCGGCTATTTCAGGGGCTGCGACGGATTTGTATTCGCCGCGGGAGTTGACGAGCGCGTTGAGGGACCGCACCCGATATACGAGCTTTACAGGAAGTACAACATCGACCCTGTAAAGCGGCTGCTTAAGCTTGCAAAGGAATGCGGCGTAAAGCACGCTTCGATATGCGGTTCGTATTTCTCATATTTTGCAAAGACTATGCCGGAGCTGGAGCTTACAAAGTGGCATCCATATATACGCTCCCGCATCGACCAGGAAAAGGCAGCTATGTCCTTTGCAGACGATGATTTCAGCGTGGCTGTGCTGGAGCTTCCGTATATTTTCGGAACGCAGCCCGGCAGAAAGCCCGTCTGGATGTTCATTGCAGAGCAGGTGCGGAATTCAAAGGGTTCGATAATGTATCCGACAGGCGGTTCAACTATGGTTACAGTCCATCAGGTGGGACAAGCTCTCGCAGGCGCCCTGGAGCACACAAAGGGCGGTCAGTGCTTCCCGATAGGCTGGTACAATATGTCGTGGAACGAAATGCTCACGATAATGAAGAAATACATGGGCTGCCCCGAGAAGAAGATAAAGACAGTTCCGAAGTTCCTTTTCAATCTCGGCACAAAGAGTATGCTCAAACAGCAGAAAAAGAACAACATCGAAGGCGGTCTGTATATGCCCAGGCTGTGCGATATCCAATACGGCGAGCTTTATATCGACAAGAACCTCGGCAGCGTACCGCTGGGAGTTACAGAGGACGATATTGACGCGGCTATCGGCGATTCCATGAAGCTCTGCGCCGCTATCCTTGACGGCAAGGCAAAGACCATCGGCATGAAGGGTGAGTGATATCATGAAACAGCGCGTATTCGTTACCGGCGCTACCGGAGGAATGGGCTTTGCAAGCCTGAAAGAAATGCTGAAAGACTCCGACAGGCAGGATATAGTTATTCTCGCCAGGGATTCCGAAAAGAACCGTAATATTCTGAAGCCCTATACGGAAACGCCGGGGCTGGAAATAGTATGGGGCGACCTCAACAACTATGACGACGTACTGAAATGCGTGAAGGGCTGCGACCTGATCCTTCACATTGCGGCGTTCGTTTCCCCTGCCGCAGACTATTACCCGAAGCAGGCAATGAAGGTTAATTACGGCTCCACGCGGAATATAATCAACGCGATTTACGAGCTTGGACAGCAGGAGCGCACCCGCCTTGTCTACATAGGCACAGTTGCCGAAACCGGCGACAGAATGCCGCCGATACACTGGGGCAGGGTCGGCGATCCGATAAAGCCGAGTATGTTCGACTATTATGCAGTTTCAAAAGTCGCGGCGGAACGGCTTGTTATCGAGAGCGGTCTGAAATACTGGGTTTCCCTGCGGCAGACGGGTATAATCGGCAGGGCAATGGCGGAAATTGAGGACGCGATAATGTTCCACAATTGCTTCGATAACGTGCTTGAATACTGCTCCGACCGTGATTCGGCGCGTGCGATGAAGAACCTCTGCGCTTTCTTTCACGACGGTACGCTTGAGGAGAGCTTCTGGGGACACATCTACAATATAGGCGGCGGCGCGCCCTGCCGCATCTCCACATACGAGGTGTACAGAATCATGTATGGCGCTATCGGCATAAAAAATCTTGACTATATGCTCAGCCCTAAAAAGGAAGCAACGCTGAACTTCCACGGTCAGTATTATCTCGACGGCGACAAACTGGAAAACTACCTGCATTTCCGCCATGATTCAATGCAGTATTTCTATGACTGCTATCTTGAAAAGCTCGGAGCGCTGTGCGCTGTTTCAAAGATACTCTGCAGGCTGCCCGGCGGTCAGCGGCTCATGGGAAGCATTCTCCGCAAACGCTTTGACAAGCTGGCAAGGACGGAGCACGGAACATTACACTTTATAGAGGATAACGTGGAAGATCACATCGACGCATACTGGGGTGGCCGCAAAAGATGGGAGGCGCTTCCGGATAAGCTCTCCGAAATGCAGCATTTCACGGACTGGGACGCAGTTGTTCCGATAAACCACGGCTATGACGAAACCAAGCCGGAAAGCGAGCTTGACCTTGCTGATATGCAGCGGGCTGCGGAGTTCCGCGGCGGCAGGCTGCTCAGCGCAGAAATGAACAAGGGCGACTGGAGCGGGAAGCTGGAATTTCAGTGCGCTTTCGGGCATAAATTCACTGCCAGTCCGCGGCTTGTCCTGGAGGGTGGTCACTGGTGCGACGAGTGCGAACGAAAGAGCTGGAATTACGGCAATCGCGCAAAGGTGGATCCGTTCTTTGCGCAGGTGTGGAATCCGCTGCACGGTCCCGATGAACTCCGTGAATATCCGAAAGAGGTTTCGGAAAAAGATGTGTGAAAGCATTCCTGACCCGGAGCACTCCATCGGAATCGTCGAGATAAACGGTGAGGGTAACGCATGGCGAATCGTATGAGGCTTAGAGGGCGGCGCTGAAACAGCGCTCGCCACCTCTGAACTGATGAAGAAATACAACGCGGCAGTCTGGGAGCACCATGGACTTTTCTGCTCCGGACATGATTTCGGCGTTACCAACGAGGAATTTCTTGATTAAAATCGCCGCACAATATAGAAGTCCCCGCAAAGCCATGGCTCTGTGGGGACTTTTCATTTTACAAGGCTCACTTCAGCAATTCCAGTATCTCTTCGGATGTCATGCTCATGATATTTCCGGAGTTCTCCCCGCCACTGAGTACGATATCCGCAAGCCCGGATTTTGCCTGCTGTAACTCGCGTATCTTCTCCTCGATGGTATTCCTGGTGATGAGCTTATAGATCTGCACGTTTTTCTTCTGCCCGATTCGGTAAGCGCGGTCGGAAGCCTGATTTTCAGCCGAGCTGTTCCACCACGGGTCGTAGTGTATAACGACGTCCGCGCCGGTGAGATTAAGCCCAGTGCCGCCTGCTTTCAGCGATATCAGGAATACGCTGGTGTCGTCGCCGTTGAAGCTGTTCACCATTTTCAGCCGCTGCGCGGGTTTTGTGGAACCAGTCAGCATGAAATACCGTATTCCCATGCCGTCCAGACGCGCCGCAACAATATCCAGCATTGACGTGAACTGCGAGAACAAAAGCAGCTTGTGCCCGGAATTAACGCAGCTTTCCACAAGCTCCACGCACTGCTCCAGCTTGGCGCTTTTCCCGGTGTAATTATCGTAGACCAGCGCCGG
>CAKSHG010000149.1 GCA_934456315.1 uncultured Oscillospiraceae bacterium
AAAATATGAGCGCCAATACAGATATATTAATTTGGAGGAACAAAAGAATGAAAATTAGAAATATTGCGTCCGCTGCGGCGGCTGCGGTCATCGCAGCCAGCGTGGCAGGAGCTTGCGCATTTGCAGAAACGGCTGATGTCAGCACGACCGAGAGCTTTTCGACTGTTGAAAGTGCAGAAAGCACCGAAGCAGCAAGCGCCGAGAACACCGAGGAAGCAGCAACAGCTGAAACCGCGGAGGTTACTGCGATCGCAGCTACAGCAGAGTCCCCTGTTCTGGCTGACGAGGAAAAGGGCTCTCCGTCTACGGGCGTCGAGGGCGTGGCAGTTGCAGTTGCAGCTATTATCCTTGCTGGTGCGGGCATTGCAATGAGCAGAAAGCAGTGATCCCAGAATCAGGTATCCGGAGGTCTGTATTGCAGTTAACACTGCGGTGCAGACCTTTTCTGCTGCGGTTTGGAGTCGGGCGAAAAAACATTCATCTGTATTTTGCACAAATATTTTAAACAAAATTTGTGTAAAGCGCATGCTCTATTTTCCGGGCGTTTGCTTGCAAATCCGGCTGAGTTATGGTATAATTTAATAGAATCATCTAGCATGGCGTATTGCGCGGGGGAGAAGCGTGAACGCCGTTCTGAATTAGGAGGAATAACCAAATGACATCTGCCGCAGTAAACAACACCGCAGCAGGAAAGGCTCCGCTGAACCATAAGACCATTGGTATTGGTATGGCGGCTTTTGCTGTGATCGAGGCTGTTGTTACATTTTTCCTGGTGATGAAACCGCTGTTTATAAACCCGGTTTACAGCCAGTGCAATGCATATAACGAGGAAGGCAAGGCTTGTATCGTAAAGCTCTTCGGCAAGACTTTTGCGTCGCAGGCTGAAATCGATAACAATCAGATAATACTGTCGCTCTGGGACACTATTCTCAACATCGTACTTATCTACATAGTTATCACCGGCATTCTGCTTCTGCTTTCGTTCTGCTATTTCAAGGGCTTCGCGTTCGCAAAGTCCTATCTGATAGCTGTTTTCGGCGCAAAGACTATCATTGCGCTTACTCCCATTCTTGTTCCCTTTGCTAACTTCAGGAATTCCATGCGCATCTTCGGCGCGATAGACGCTGTTATCTGCCTTGCGGCATGTGTTTACTGCGTATACGACAGCTCGTCGGAATACGCAGACGATATGCTGCTGACCGCCGACGACATCGCAAAGATGTGGAAGCGCGGAAAGACTGCAGGCGTGATGTTCCTCGTAATGGCTGCTGCTGTCATCTTCGCGGCATTCGGCATGAGCGCTTACGGCAATATCGGCAACGCAGGCGGCAACTGGTCCATCGTTATCGGCTGGCTCGATAACACCGGTCTTGCACAGGGCGTTGTTCTTGCACTCCTGGCTGCTGTAGCACTTATCGGCTCCATCGTTTACGTCCGTGAGGGCGAGTGGGCTATGATCTACTACTTCTCCTTCGGTGCAGCTATGACCGTTACAAACCTCATCGGTATTCTGTTCAGGATCCTGTGGATCTTCAAGACCTACAACCCCACCAAGGCGCTTGCAAAGACAGGCGACGAGGACGCTATCGCATGGGTAGGCTCCAACGGCATGACCGCAAAGTGGTGGATGGCTACAGTATTCCTGATCCTTTCTTTTGTGGCTGCTGCCGTTGTTACCATCATTGCATTCACAAAGATCAAGAGCAAGCTGAGCTTCAAGTACAGCGAGGCTGACAAGAAGCCCGCTATCGCAGTTATGATCGGCGCTGGCTCCATTATCCTGGAGTTCGTGCTTACAATGATTGCAGTCCTCATGTGGGATAAGCAGCACTACAGCGCTATCACACTGGGCGCAATGGACTACATGTACTTCATCACTTTCGGCGGTATCTCCCTGTTCCTTGCTATCGCAATGTGGAGCGGCTACAGCTTCTCCAAGTTCGGAACCCTGGCTCTGTACATCATGGTAGGATCCTGCAACTTCTCCTCTATCTTCACCGTATTCGGCGAGAGAGGAACAAAGGTTGCCAACTCCGTTGCAGCTTACAACGCAGCTGTTGAGCAGGGTCTTAGCGAGCTCCCCGCAAAGTTCAAGGGCTACAACTACATCACCTGTGGTGTGTTCTTCATTCTCTCGTTCATCGTATGCTTAAGCATCATTGCAGTGTTCGTTGTGAAGGAAGTAAACAACTACATGTATCAGAAGCGCTACGAGTAATCGTAACTCAACTACGCAATACGATCCCCCAGTTCGAATGAACCGGGGGATTTTTGTGTTATGTTGGATATCAGCAGGAAATAATATCGCATAAAAAACTGCCGTACCCATTCCGGGAACGGCAGTTTGTTGGATCGCTGATTTACTTGATTACTTGTTCAGGAGGACTTCAACGCTTGCGAGCTTAACGCATACGCAGAATATCTCCATAGCCTGACGGAGCTCGTCAACGGACGGGAACGTCGGAGCGATACGGATATTGCTGTCCTTGGGGTCCTTGCCGTAGGGGAATGTAGCGCCGGCGCCGGTCATTACAACGCCCGCCTCCTTGGCGAGGGATACGATGCGCTTAGCGCAGCCGGGGAGTGCGTCGAAGGAAATGAAGTAGCCGCCGTTGGGCTTGTTCCACTTGCCGATTCCGAGGGGTTCGATCTCCTTGTCGAGCATGTAGAGAACTACGTCGAACTTCGGGCGGATAATTGCAGCGTGGTGCTTCATGTGTTCGCTGATGCTCTCGAAGTTCTTGAAGTACTTGGCGTGGCGGAGCTGGTTGAGCTTATCGAAGCCGATGGTCTGATAGGTCATCTGGCTCTTGATGAAGTCGATGTTCTCCTTGCTTGCTGCAACAACTGCAAGACCGCCGCCCGGGAAGGAAATCTTGGAGGTAGAAGTGAACTCGAATACCATGTTCGGGTTGCCAGCCTTCTTGCACTCCTCGATGATGTTCAGCAGGTGGTCGTGGTTTTCGGAAAGGTGGTGTACGCAATATGCGTTATCCCAGAAAATACGGAAGTCCTTAGCCTTGGGCTTGAGGTTTGCAAAACGCTTTACGACTGCGTCGGAATATGTGATACCAGTCGGGTTGGAGTACATCGGAACGCACCAGATACCCTTGATCTCCTCGTCCTCGGAAACCAGTTTCTCTACGACGTCCATATCAGGACCGTCCTCGAGGTAGTCAACGTTGATCATCTCGATGCCGAGCGCCTGGCAGATAGCGAAGTGTCTGTCGTAGCCGGGGGCAGGGCAGAGAAACTTCACATGATCGTATTTGCACCAGGGCTTTTCGCTGCCGAGTACGCCGAGCTGCATTGCGCGGATTATGGTATCGTACATCATCTGGAGGCTGGAGTTGCCGCCAACGATGACTTCGTCAGCGGATACGCCGAGCATTTCCTGGAAAAGAGCCTTAGCCTCAGGGATACCGTCGAGCACGCCGTAGTTGCGGCAGTCGATCCCGTTGCTGGACTTGTAGTCGCCGTCAAGGCAGTGAAGGAGCATGTCGAGTGAAAGGTTGAGCTGCTCGGGGGCAGGCTTACCTCTGGACATATCAAGCTTCAGACCCTTTGCCTTGTAGTCTGCATACTGCTTCTCGAGGGCTGACTTTTCAGCCTGGAGCTGTTCTTTGCTCATCTGTGAATAAAGCATGGTTATTTCCTCTCTTTACGCTGTCATTATATCGTGCGCATATATCCCGCGCCCACTTAACATTATTATATCATAGTTGTTTGGACTTTGCAAGCACTTTTTCGAAATCTTGCAAAAATTAATCCCGTGTTCAAAGAATTATCTGCTGAATCTTCCTGACTTGCTAAAAACATGTTGTAAAATCGCCGATATTATGCTATAATGTAAACGAATACGCCGGTATTATCCGGGATAAATACACCGCACAGAAAGGACCTACAGCAATGACAGCATTTACATCAGCCGATATCCTCCTCCCGAAGCTTGACGCCGAGGGCATGACCAAGTGGTCGGTAGTGGCATGCGACCAGTACACCAGCGAGCCCGCATACTGGGCAAAGACCGCAGAGATAGCAGGGGACGCTCCCTCAACGCTGAATCTCATCTTCCCCGAGGTATACCTCGAGCAGCCGGACGCAGACGCCCGCATAGCCAATATCAACCGCACCATGCAGGAGTACCTTGACAAGGGACTGTTCAACGAGTACAAGTCCGCGCTGATACTTATGCGCCGTACACAGGCTGACGGAAAGGTGCGCACTGGTCTTGTCGGCGCGATAGACCTGGAGCAGTACGACTACAACAAGGGCAGCAAGTCCCAGGTGCGCGCTACTGAAGCGACGGTCGCTTCCCGTATCCCGCCGCGCGTGAAGATACGCCGCGACGCTGCGCTGGAGCTTCCGCACATAATGATACTCATCGACGATGTCAGGCGCACGGTTATCGAGCCGCTGGAGGCAAAGCGCGACCAGCTGACCAAGCTCTATGACTTCGACCTCATGCAGAACGGCGGACACCTCGAGGGCTGGCTGGTCGACGGCGAGCACGCCAAGGCTGTATTTGACGCTCTGGACAAGCTTGCTGACAAGGCTGATTTCAACAAGCGCTACGGTCTGACCGGGGAAGAAGTCCTGCTGTACGCGATGGGCGACGGCAACCACTCCCTCGCGACCGCCAAGGAGTGCTACGAGCAGAAAAAGCGCGCGAATGCGCCCGAGGCTGCGCTTGCGCGCTACGCTCTTGCGGAGGTCGTAAACCTCCACAGCGAGGCTCTGGAGTTCGAAGCTATCCACCGCGTTATTACCGACACCGACGCGGCAAAGCTCATGGCTGACATGACCGCTGCACTGAAGCTTACCGAGGGCGCGTCCGGACAGAGCTTTACCGTGCTGCTGAACGGCGAAAGGAAGCAGTACTCCGTAGGCGCTCCAACTGCAAACCTCACTGTGGGCAGCTTACAGATGTTCCTGGATAAGTGGCTTTCTGAAAATGCCGGAAAGATAGACTACATACATGGCGAGGACGTTGTGGAGAGCCTTTCCTCCGCAAAGAACAGCATAGGATTCCTGCTGCCCTCCATGACCAAGGAGGAACTGTTCCCCACAGTTATCAAGGACGGAGCGCTTCCCAGAAAGACTTTCTCGATGGGTCATGCGCACGACAAGCGTTTCTACTGCGAAGCAAGAAAGATAAAGTGAGGTAACGCTATGAATCTTGTAAAACTCGAGCAGATATCCGATATGCTGCGCTCCCAGGTAGAAAGCGGCGCTGCGGTGGGCTGCTCCGCATACGTCCTGAAGAACGGACACCCGATCTACCGCATGAATGCCGGAATGGCTGACGCAGCCCGCGGAATAAAGTGGACAAACGACACCATCGTAAGGCTGTATTCCATGACTAAGCCGGTCACTGCCGCGGCTGCCATGATACTGGTCGACCGCGGACAGATCGACGTTTTCGACAAGGTGAGTTGGTTCATTCCCGGATTCAGGAATCAGACCGTCCTTACAGAGAACGGCGAGGAGCCGCTTAGCCGCGAGGTCTGCATAAAGGACCTGCTGGATATGACCTCCGGGCTTGCTTACCCCGACCGCAGCTATCCTGCGGGAAGCGTTATGCAGGATCTTTACGACAAGATCTGCGAGGAGGTAGCGGCAGGAAAGCCCGTTGATACGCTTGAGTATGCAAACCGCATAGGTCAGGTGCCGCTGGCGTTCCAGCC
>CAKSHG010000150.1 GCA_934456315.1 uncultured Oscillospiraceae bacterium
GCCGCACAAGATTCGGCGCGTTCATACGAAAGTTCTCGATAGACGAACTGCCGCAGCTTGTGAACGTGCTGAAAGGTGAGATGAGCCTTGTCGGTCCGCGTCCGGAGATACCGTTCTATGTGAACGACTTCAAGGACAAGATACCCATGTACATGATAAAACACCAGGTGAAGCCCGGAATAACCGGACTGGCGCAGGTGAACGGCTATCGTGGGGACACCTCCATCGAAAAGCGTATCGAATACGATATCCGCTACATAGAGAACTGGAGCATTTTCCTGGATATCGGCATTCTGATAAGGACCGCGCTTAGCGGATTCATGAACAAGGAAAAGCTGAAACCGGAAAAAACCGGAAAGAAACAACCAACACCGGAGAGGAAACCAATGAAAAAGAAACTGAACGAACAGGGAAAAACGGACATCATGGCGCTCGTCATGCTGCTGCCGTCGATAGTGGCGCTGGCGCTGGTGCCGGTCATTATCAGGATAACCGAGGTCGTGACTGACCTCCGGCAGACCTATATGTATCACGGCGGCACGCCCATAGAAGTCGATTCCGGAACGACCTACAGGCTGTACGACCTGTATTCCCAGGGAAAATCTCTGGCTATCATAATCATCGCGCTGATAATGATAGGCATGGCGCTTGTGTGCTGCCTGTCGCTGTTCAGGCGTATCGAGAAGCGCTCGCTCGTCTACGTCGGGTGTTCGGTGGTCTATGTGGTCATGACGCTGGCTTCCTCGGTGAATTCGCTGTACAGCAATGTGGCTTTCAGCGGCGAGTACGACCGCGCCGAGGGATTCTACACCATCGCCTGCTACTTCGTGCTGTTCCTGTTCACGATGTACGCTTTCCGCACGTCCGGAAATTTCAAGTTCGTAGTGCTGGCTCTGTTCATCAGCGTCGGGGTCAACACCGTCCTCGGCGTTTTGCAGGTAACAGGTCACAACCTTATTCAGTATGACTGGTTCGTCAACCTGGTGTCCAGCAACGCACTACGCTGGACCGGCATGACGGTCGATTCAAGCAGCGGTTACCTTTACGGTGCGCTGTACAACAGTAACTATGTGGGCAGCTTTACCGGACTTGTCATTCCGCTGTTCACGGTCATGGCGCTGTATACCAGGCGCACGCTCTACCGCGTACTGCTTGTCGTTTTCGACGCCGCAGCGGTGTTCATGCTGTTCGGAAGTGCCGCAAGAAGCGGTATCATCGCAATCATAGCTGCATTTGTGGTTGGAATCGTTGTATTCGCCCGCGTCATCGCAAAGCACTGGAAGCCCTGCGTTATCATTGTCGGCTCGCTCGCAGTGGTGCTGGTCGGAGCAAATTTTGCTCTGAACAACAGACTATTCAGCAGAATCCCGTCCATTGTTGAGGACGCGGTTGGCATGTTTACGCCGTCCGATGGCGAAGCTGACCTGTTTGACGAGCTTCCGGTGCGCGACATCAGCATTGAGAACGACGGCACTGTCAGATTCACCACGCAGAATGATCAGATAAACGTCGGCTATGACGACGAAGCTAAGAATTACACCTTTACTGATGAGAACGGCGGTACTATCCCGACCTACTCCATTCTGACGCTTGATGATAATCCGGAGTTCAACGGCATGGCTGTGGGTATCATACATGAATCACGCAGCGTGGTAGTCACCGCGAACGGTGCGAAGGCGCAGTTCCTGGTCGGCGAATCCGGTATGCTTTACCCGGACGAGTCAGTGGACAACGTATACGCCGACCCCGACGGCAACGGAATGATAACCTGCGACAGCAGTTATGGAACGGTTACAGTCGAGATAAACGGCTCTACGGTCTACATCGAATATGACGAGGACTACAACCGCCTGTTCTTTACGGTATACGAAGAAGATATCACAGACCTTGCAAATTACGAGCGCGTACATTTCAGCGACGCTTCATTGCAGGACATCACTTTCAGCATAACTGCAGACGAGGACGGCTCGATGTACGACCGCAACGTTTTCCTGATGAATTTCTATCAGGACTACAGCCACTCGCTGTATTTCAAGCGTTGGGGCAGCGCGATAAAAATGGTTTACCCCACCGGAATGACCACGTTCACACCCGTCAACGCCGAGCACATCGGCTTTGAGGGCAAGGAGAAGCTCGGCTCATCGCGAGGCTACATCTGGTCGCGCACGCTGCCGCTCCTGAAGAACTGCCTCATCACCGGCTACGGTCCGGATACGTTCACCTACAATTTCCCGCAGAACGACGTGCTTGCCAAGTACTATTCCTACTCCCAGTTCAACCAGGGATTCTATACCACCGTGGACAAGCCGCATAACATGTATCTCCAGATATTCTACTCCAGCGGACTTTTCGCGCTGCTGGCGTTCCTGGGTATCGTGATTTTCTACATCGTGGACTGCTTCCGGCTGTACGCGCTGAAACGCGACTACCGCATGGAGCAGGTGATGGGTATCTCGGTCATGCTTGGTATCGTGGGATATCTCGCGGCGGGATTCTTCAACGACTCCGTCGTCGGAGTTGCTCCGGTGTTCTGGATACTCCTCGGCGTGGGAGCTTCGCTGAACACCATCAACCGCCGCGCAGACCGCAATGTGAAGGTCGACGACGATTACATTCCGGAGGTCGTGGCAGAAGCGCCTGCAGCTGACCCGGAGAAGCAGCAGATGGCTGCGGACGCGGCGCAGATACTCGCCGGAGCGATCCGCACGAACAGCGAGAAGAAGCAGCAGGAGCGCCTTGAGCGCCTGAACCGCCCCCACACCAAGGAGGACATCAGCAGCCTGCTGGAGAGTATCCGTGCGATAAAGACCGTCGAGGACGTCCAGCGTGAGGAAGCGGCGAAGAATGGAGAAGCTCCGGAATCGTCAGGAAGCGGCACGGAGGACAGCGATGATAACGGCTGACTTACACACCCACACCAGCTTTTCCACGGACAGCGATGAGCCGATGGAAAACGCCCTTTCCGCCATGGTGGAGAAAGGGCTGAAAACGGTATGCTTCACGGAGCACATGGATATGGACTATCCCGGCGGAGATTTCCTGCTGGACACTGCGGCTTACAGGGCGCGCCTGACGGAGCTTCGTGAAAGGTTCCAGGGCAGGATAGAGGTGCTTTTCGGCGTGGAGCTGGGGCTTATGGACTATCTCGCGCCCAGGCTGGACGAATACGTCCGCGCGTGGGATTTCGATTTCGTGATAGGCTCCTCGCACCTCGTTGAGGGATACGACCCCTACGAGCCGGAGTATTTCCAGAAGTACGACGACCGCAACGGGATACTCCGCTATTTCGAGAGCACGCTCGCGAGTATCCGCGCGTTCAGCGGCTTCGATGTGTACGGTCACCTTGACTACATCGTGAGGTACAGCCGCGCGAAAGCGTACTCCCCGTTGGAGTACCGCGATATCCTGGACGAGGTACTGAAGTCCCTGATAGCGATGGGAAAGGGGATAGAGCTGAACACTGCCGGGCTGAAGTACGGGCTTGGCTGGGCGCACCCGCACCCGGAGGTGCTGAAGCGCTACCGCGAGCTGGGCGGCGAGCTGATAACAGTAGGCTCCGACGGTCACAAGGCGGAGCATTACGCCTGGGATTTCGGCAGGGCGGAGGATATACTTAAAGCCACCGGATTCAGGTATTACGCGGTGTTCCGCGGCAGAAATCCGGAGATGGTCAGACTGTAGCCGCCTATATCTACAGACAATAACACAGCCGTCATGCTGATGCATGGCGGCTGTAATTTTATTTCTTCTCTGCGTCGCGGTGTAGCGTCCTCACTCTTAGTCCCTTTTCCCGGAGGTAAGCTGCGGTCAGCTCCGCGAACGTCACGCTGCGGTGTTTTCCGCCGGTGCAGCCGAACGCGATGACCAGCCGGCTCTTTCCCTCTGTGACGTAGTGCGGTATCAGGAAGGATATCAGGTCGAAAAGCTTGTCCCGGAGCTCCTGCGACTGGGGGAAGCTCATGACGTAATCCTGCACTTCCTTGTCGAGCCCGGTCTTGTGCTTCAGCTCCGGAATGTAGAACGGATTCGGCAGGCAGCGCACGTCGAACACAAGGTCTGCCTCCTGCGGGGAGCCGTACTTGAATCCGAACGACATGCAGCTGACTATCATTCCGTCGGAGGCTTTCTCGAGGAAAAGCCCTGCTATCTGCTCCTTGAGCTGACCGGTGCTAAGCATGGTGGAATCTATTATGTAATCCGCGTTCAGGCGTATCTTGCTTAGCAGCTCCGCCTCTGCGTCTATCGCCTTTCCGATGTCGCCGCCGGAAACCTCGTCCAGCGGGTGCTTGCGGCGGGTCTCCTTGTAGCGCTTCATCAGCACCTCGCGGGAAGCCTCCAGGAACAGCACCTTGACGTCTATCCCGCGGATATGCAGCTTGGTTATGCACTCCTCAAGCTTGAAGAACATCGCGCCGCCGCGTATATCGGTTACTATCGCGACCTTGCTTATCTCGGCGTTGTCGTTGCACATCGAGGCGAAATCCGGTATCAGCTGCGGCGGCATGTTGTCGATGCAGAAGAACCCGATATCCTCCAGCGCTTTCATCACCGAAGATTTACCGGAGCCGGAAAGCCCGGTCACTATAACAAATTCCATTTGAAAACTCCTTTTCCGGGTAAGAGAAAGCCAGACATCACTGAAGTATCAGCATTTCGCATTCAAGCTCCACGCCCTTCTTCTCGAGGACGACGCGCTTCACCTCGTCAACGACCGCCATCACGTCCTCAAAGGTAGCGTGGTCACGGTTTATCACGAAGCCGCTGTGCTTTTCGCTGACCTGCGCACCGCCTATCGTCAGCCCTTTCAGTCCGCACTCCTCGATGAGCGCAGCCGCAAAGCAGCCCTCCGGGCGCTTGAATGTGCTGCCGCAGCTCGGGTAATTCAGCGGCTGCTTGTCGCGGCGGCGCTGCATCAGCTCGTCCATGCGGGACCTTATCGCGGCTCTGTCGCCGGGCGCGAGCTCCATCGTCACGGAGGTTATCACCATATCGCTGCCGCTGAAAATGCTGTGCCGGTAGGAAAGCTGCATTTCCCCGGCGGACATCTCGTGTATCTCCATATCAGCGCCGATATAGCGGCAGGAGGTGACAACGTCCTTCATTTCGCCGCCGTAGGCTCCGGCGTTCATGTAGAGCGCTCCGCCGAGGGAGCCGGGGATACCGTAGGCGAATTCCAGCCCGGTGAGGGAGCGCTCCAGCGCAGCGTTACACAGCGCGTGAAGCGGAGTCCCCGCCCATGCGGTGAGGGAATTCCCGCTGACCGTCACCTGCGGCTTTTCGGCGGAAAGCAGGATAACGGCTCCGCGGTAGCCGCGGGAGCTTACCAGCAGGTTGCTCCCGCGCCCGAGGATAAAGTGCGGGAAATCGTTGTCGCGGCAGGCTTTCAGCGCGGTCAGCAGCTGATTTTCGTCTGTGGTTTTAATGAGCAGGTCGCAGGCTCCGCCTATCTTCATCGAGGTGTAGGGCGCGAGCACTGCGTTTTCCTCGCAGGGGACGGAGTTTTCGCGGCATGTGGAAATTAGTCGGGAATAGTCCAAGATGTGACCTCCGGTGTCAGTGAGATTTTTAGTATCATATGTATGCCGGGAGCGCCGCCGTCATTCCGCGAAAGAGAATACGGATTCGCTGTCCTCGATGGCGGC
>CAKSHG010000151.1 GCA_934456315.1 uncultured Oscillospiraceae bacterium
CGTAAGGTTTTATTTTATCACGAATCGTTTAAAAAATCAAGTCAGCCGTGCCTGGGAGTTTTTGCAAACACCGCCGCCGTGACCGAAGCCGCGCCGGCTCTGCGGAGCTTGCCCGCAATGCTGTTTATAGTGGCTCCCGTGGTGCAGACGTCGTCTATCAGCAGTATGCGCTTTCCGGAAACAATGTCCGGGGCGGACACGCGGTAGGCGCACTCGGCGTTCTCGATCCGCTGTGCAGCATTCAGGCGCTTCTGCTCTTTCTTGTCGTCGTTCACCGACAGCAGGTCGCGGTATGGCATGCGGGATATTTCCGCGCACAGCTTCGCTATCATTCTGCTGTGTGCGTAGCCCAGCTCCGCCACGCGCTTCCGCCCGGAGGGAACGCAGGTTATCACGTCTGCGGAGCTTATCAGCTCCTGGGCATTCTCGGCGATGAGCACCGCAAACGCGTCTATCGGATAGCGGTACCAGCCCTCCTTCATGCGCAGCACCGCGCTCCTCGCCCTGCCGGAGTACTCGCAGACAGCGGTGAATCCGTCAACGCCCACCGGGATATCTTCGGCGCGGTCGATAAGTTTCAGCCGCCCGTAGCAGCCGGGGCACCAGAACTCCCTGACGCCGACAACACTGTCGCAGAACGGGCAGCGGTTCGGGTAGATCAGCGCGACAGCCCTCCTGCGAAACTCCCACGCTCTCATACGAACATATCCTCGAGCATTGGCTTCAGGCAGGAATAACGCATCATTCGGCGGTCGTTTGCGACCATGCTCTGCACCTTGCGGACGGTGCCTATGATTATCAGCGTGCTCTTGGCGCGGGTCACTGCCGTGTAGAGCAGGTTGCGGTAGGTCAGCTTGTCCATTCCGTTCGGAAGCGGGATTATCACCGCAGGGTACTCGCTGCCCTGGCTCTTATGTATCGTCACCGCGTAGGCGTGCTCTATCTTCTTCATCATTTCCACATCGTAGGTCGCTTTTCTTCCGTCGAAGTCTATCTCCAGGCGGTTGTTGACCTTGTCGGCGGTGCGGATAACACCGATGTCGCCGTTGAATATCCCGTGGGAAAGCTCCGCGCCCCTGCGCCACTCCACGTCGTAGTCGTTGCGGGTCTGCATTATCTTGTCGCCGGTGCGGAACAGCGTGCTGCCGAACTTCACCTCGGAACGCCCCTTTCCCGGCGGATTCAGCGCGAGCTGAAGCTCCTTGTTGAGGTTCTGCGTGCCTACCACGCCTATCCTCGACGGACAGAGCACCTGGATATCCTCCAGAGGGGAGTAGCCGTAGCTTGCCGGGAGCCTGCGCCTGCACAGGTCCACCACAAGACGCAGCGTGTCCTCCTCGTTCGCCGATTCCATGAAGAAGAAGTCGTTGCGGCGGTCGTTGAGGACAGGCATTTCACCGTCGACTATGCGGTGGGCGTTAGTGACGATGAGGCTCTGCGCCGCCTGGCGGAATATCTCCTTAAGCTCCACAGCCGGGACCCTGCCGCTGGCTATCAGGTCGCGCAGGATATTTCCCGCGCCCACCGACGGCAGCTGATTGCTGTCCCCGACCATGATGAGCCGCGTCCGCGTGCGGACCGCCCTTAGCAGCGAATCCATCAGCAGCGTGTCCACCATCGACATCTCGTCGATTATCAGCACGTCGCAGGTCAGCGGATTATCCTCGCGGCGCTTGAACGCGTGGGATTTCGAGCCGAAATCCACCTCCAGCAGACGGTGTATCGTCTGCGCGGGCGCTCCGGTCAGGTCCGCCATGCGCTTCGCCGCGCGCCCGGTCGGGGCGGCAAGTTTCATCTTCAGACCGCGCTTCCTGCACAGCGATATCACCGCGTTGAGCGTGGTGGTCTTGCCCGTGCCGGGGCCGCCGGTCAGTATGAAAACGTGGTTGTTCATGCAGCCGTTTATCGCCTCGCGCTGAAGTTCCTCGTACCTTATGCCCTGCTCAAGCTCTATCCCGGCTATCTCCTGGGAGAAATCCACGTCGCCGCCGTCGCTGCGCTTTATCATCTCGGCGAGCTTTTCGGCAATGCTGCATTCCGCGCGGTAATACTCCGTCAGGAACACGAACTTGTCGTCGTACTTATCGCAGCGGGTTATCTCGCCGCGCTCCTCCGCCATCAGCAGACCATTCCAGAACTGCTTCTCGCTGACGTTCAGCTCGTAGGTCACCCGGTCTGATAGGTCGTTTTCGGTTATGCAGGTGTGGCCGTTGTTGGCGTTCTCCCGCAGGCACCACAGTATCCCGGCGAGCACGCGCTCCTCGCTGTCCATCGGGAAATCCATGTCCCGCGCTACGCGGTCCGCTTCCCGGAACGGAAGCTCTATCCCGGTCCCGCAGAGGCACCAGGGATTATCCTCCACTGCCTGGACGGTGTTCAGCTCGAATTTCTTCCACGCGAGCGCCACGACCGCAGGAGTCAGCCCGTACCTGGCGAAATAGGTCACTGCCTTGCGCAGCCCGGCTATCCTGCGGAAATCCTCGCCTATCTTCTTCGCGCTCTCGGGACTTATCCCCTTTATTGAGGAAAGCTGACCGGGGTCGTTCTCTATCATCTCCAGCGTTTTGCTGCCGAATGCGGTGACGATGCGCTTCGCCATCGCCGGACCTATCCCGGCGATAACCCCCGAGCCGAGGAACTTGCGCACGGCGCTTTCCGTATTGGGAAGGCTGCGCTCGCAGACCTCCGCCCTGAACTGCCTGCCGTACTTCGGGGAATTGATGTACTCCCCCAGCAGGGTAAGGCTCTCGCCCTCCCGGACGTCGCCGAGATTCCCGACGACGGTCACAAGCTCGCCGTCGCAGTCGAGGTCGATGACGATGTAGCCGTTGTCCTCGTTATAGAATACCACGTCCTCCACCGTTCCGGTAAGAGTTACTGCCGTTTCCTTATCCAAATCCGATCACCGCTCCGTTGTGTTGTAAAAGCTCACGTTG
The DNA here is from genome assembly GCA_934456315.1 of uncultured Oscillospiraceae bacterium. GTDB lineage: Bacteria > Bacillota > Clostridia > Oscillospirales > Ruminococcaceae > CAG-115. Next base: position 2,937 of record CAKSHG010000151.1, read on the forward strand.
CCGTACTTTCCGGCAAGCCGTCTTGCGTCCTCGTCCCACTCGTTCCCTGCCGCAAGGATCACCACCCGCCGGACATACGGGTTCCTCCTCGCGGATTCCACGAAACCGTCGATATCCTCGCCGCTGCGCACGAACACGTCGTGCCTGACGGCTCCCCGGGCAAGCACAGCCCAGGCGATGAGCTTGACCAGCACGGCAAGCCCGAATATCATCAGGAACATTATCGAAAATACATACAGGAACTCCATATATACCGCCTCCTGCGGCAGTATATGCAGCCCCGGAATATTGTGTTATCTGTGGAGGATAATGCAGTTCCAGCCCTCTTCGTTCCGGCTGTCCGCGATAACGAAGCCGTTGTCGGTCAGCGCTGCGTTCACCTCGTCAAGGCGCTCGTCGATTATTCCGGAAACGACGAGCGTGGCCTCCGGCTTCATGAAGTCTGCGAACAGCGGGCTCATGCCGATTATGACATCTGCAACGATGTTCGCGCATACCACGTCGTAGCCTGCGCCGAGCTTTCTGCGGAGGTCCTCGTCGTCGATGATGTTGCCGCAGTACGCGGTGTAGTGCTCGTGGGTGAAGCTGTTCTTCTCAACGTTCTCGGAGGCGGTCTTTACTGCGTTCTCGAAAATGTCGCACATGGTCACCTTTTCAGCGCCGAAAAGCAGCGACGCAATGGAAAGAATGCCGCTTCCGCAGCCGAGGTCCAGCACCTTTGCGCCGGGCTTCACGATGTCCTCGAGAGCCTCCATCACCAGCTTCGTGGTGTGGTGCTGTCCGGTGCCGAATGTGGAAGCCGGGTCTATCTCAAGGATACGGTCGCCGGCGCCGGGGGTGACGTCCTCCCAGGAAGGCTTCACTACCAGGGTCTTTCCTACGCGGAACGGCTTGTAGTACTTCTTCCAGTTGTTCGCCCAGTCCTCCTCCTTTACGTTTGCAAGCTCCATGCGGAGGTTGCCGTAGTAGCCGTCGGAGTTGTTCTGCTTCCAGCTCTCTATAAGGGAGCGTATCGCCGCGAGCGTTTCCGCGCCCTGGGCGTTGTCGTGGACGTACAGCGTGACGTGCGGCTCGACCTTGCTAAGCCCCATCAGCTCGTCGTCAACGTAGTCCCAGTTGGAATTCTTGTCGGCGAGGAAGCTCTCGAAGTCCGCGCTGTCGCTTATTATAAAGCCGGTGATACCGTAGTCGGTCAGCGCTCCGGTTATTCCATCAATTGCCTGGGACGCGGTGTAGATGTCAGCCTGTATAAAATTATCCATATTCTGTATCTCCTATAGTATTTTCTTACGCACATAATAGTACATGATACATTATACACCATTTTGTCCGATAAATCAAGCGATTTTTTCAGCCGGAGAAAAAAGCCGTTGACAAACCGCCTGAAATATAGTAAAATATAGTTTGGACTAATCCCGTAATAACGGGATAAATGAACAGACAGAAAGGAACTGAACATATGGCAAAGCTGAATGAAAACTTCTTCAATCTGAAGAAGAACTATCTCTTTATTGATATCGGCAAGCGCGTCAAGGCATACACCGCCGCTCACCCCGAGGCAAAGCTCATCAGAATGGGCATCGGCGACGTAACACAGCCGCTCGCTCCGGTAGTCGTTGACGCAATGGTCAAGGCTTCCAGGGAGATGGGCGTGAAGGAGACCTTCCGCGGTTATGAGGACAGCGGCGCAGGCTACGACTTCCTCCGCGAGGCAGTTTCCGACTACTACAAGAGCTTCGGCGCGGATGTCGACCCCGCCGTTATCCACATCAGCGACGGCGCAAAGAGCGACTGCGGCAACATCATCGACATCTTCGGCGAGGGCAACACCGTTGTCGTTACCGACCCGGCTTACCCCGTTTACGTTGACAGCAACATCATGAGCGGCAACAACGTGGTCTACGCCAACTCCACTGAGGAAAACGGCTTCGCCGCAATGCCCCCGAAGGACGTCAAGGCTGACATAATCTATCTCTGCTCCCCGAACAACCCCACTGGCTCAGTCTACACCAGGGCGCAGCTCAAGGAATGGGTAGACTACGCGCTGGCAAACAATGCAGTTATCATCTTCGACGCAGCCTACGAGGCGTTCATCACCGAGGCTGACCTCCCCAGGAGCATTTATCTGGTAGAGGGCGCGAAGAAGTGCGCCATCGAGATATGCTCCCTGTCCAAGACTGCGGGCTTCACCGGCACACGCTGCGGCTACACCATCGTTCCCGAGGAGCTTATCCAGAAGGACAGCAGGGGCAACGACGTGAAGATTGCAGACCTCTGGAACAGACGCCAGGGCAGCAAGTTCAACGGCGTATCCTACCCCGTACAGCGCGCAGCCGAGGCTGTGTTCACCCCCGAGGGCCAGAAGCAGACCAAGGCTACCATCGCGTACTACCAGGAGAACGCGCGTATCATCGCAAAGACCTGCGACGAACTGGGGATCAAGTACACCGGCGGCATCAACTCCCCGTACATCTGGCTGAAGAGCCCGAACGGAATGGGCAGCTGGGAATTCTTCGATTACCTGCTCAACGAGATCCAGGTAGTTGGTACTCCCGGCGCCGGATTCGGCGCAAACGGCGACGGCTGGTTCAGACTGACCGCATTCAGCACTCACGAGCTGACCACCGAGGCAATGGAAAGATTCAAGACGCTTTTCAAGAAGTGATTCATCATCAGAAAGACCTCCGGGTGTCCCGGAGGTCT
>CAKSHG010000152.1 GCA_934456315.1 uncultured Oscillospiraceae bacterium
AGCAAATTCACGCTGGGAGCGCTTGACCTGGATATCCCGGAGGGATTCTCAACGGCGCTCATAGGGGCAAACGGCGCGGGAAAGACCACGCTCATCGACATTCTCTGCGGAGTTGTCCACCGCACGGACGGTGAAGTGACCTACTTCGGAAACGCAAAGGACATTTCCGACCCGGCGCTTCGCGAAAGGATAGGCTACTGCGCCAGCAATGCTTTTTTCCCGCTGGGATTCACGGCAAAGGATATCGCCGTTTCAATGGAGATAGCCTACAAGAGCTTTGACCGCGCGAAATTCGCCGAGCTTTGCGAAAAATTCGAGGTGGACAGCGAGCACACGAAAAAGCCCCGTCCCATGCACAAGCAATCCGACGGAAACCGCATGCGCACCTGCCTCGCCGCAGTTTTCGCCCGCGAAACCGAACTGCTGGTCCTGGACGAACCCGGAAGCTCGCTTGACCCGCTCATGCGCGACCGGCTCTGCGACCGAATGCGCGAATACCTTGACCTCGGCGACGGCAGAAAATCCATAATCTTCTCCACCCACAACATCGCCGATATGGAGAACGCCGCAGACTACGCCATTTTCATGGACAAGGGGCATGTCATAGAACAGGGATTCATTGAGGAGCTAAAAGACAAATACATAGTGGTCAGCGGCGACGCTGAAGCCTGGGAGCAGGCAGCTCCCCTGCTGATGAGCGGCAGCCACAACCGCACCACCTTCGATGGGCTGGCGCTCGCGGAGCACTCCGCAGAGCTTGCGGCGATGGGCGTGGAGAGCGCCGCTCCCACCCTGCAGCAGCTTAGTGTTGGTCTGCTGAAATATGCGGAGGAGCACAGATGAAAAAGTACATTCAGTCATTCCGGATCTTTTTCGGAAGCTGCCAGATACGCTCCATGCTGATATTCGCCGCAATTATCGCAGGGACCGCTATACTGTGCGGTATTCTGTCGGCGCTGCCGGTCAACGACTTTCTGGACGGATTCATGCAGGGAGTATCTTCCATGATGAGCGCCATGAGCGCGGTGTTCGGAATAATCTTCCTCAACGCTTTGTATCAGTACATTTCGCCGGTAACGCCGGGATATAAGTACTACAGATCCCTGCCGGACGGCGCAGCGCACTTCCGCCGCGCCATCGCAGCCGGAAATATTCTCGGGATACTGTCCGGGCTGGTTCTGATAACGCTTGTCAGCGCGTTTAACTTGCTAATCAGAGTTGACAACGGATCATCGCTCTTTGGGATAGTGCTGCTGTTCCTCGCGGCAGGAGTCTGCAACCTCACCGGATACGTCAGGAACAATACAGCGCGCATCATAGCCATGATGGGCGTGCTGTGCCTGTTCGGATTCTCGGCGGGGTTCCTGGACGGTTCTGGCGAAGCGGACGGATTCACCGCGCTGGAATTTTTATCGCAGAATATCGTCACGGTCATCGCTGCCGGCGCTATTGCAGTTACGGTATTTCTGGCTGGCTTTATATACGCGCTCCGCGCTGCGGAAAAGAAATGGGGTGAGGTACGATGACAGCCCTAAAGCTTCTGTTCAGACGGTACTTCTCACACAGGTGGATACTTCTGGGCGTATCGGTGTTCTTTATTTTGATGATGGCTGTGGTAATGCTGTTTCATGAGGACGCCGGCGGCGACGCTGCCGATTATATCATGTGCAAGTTCAGCACGCTTGTTCCGATGATGATGGCGGTTTTGCTGCCGACGATATTCATGGTTCAGGACACCGTCGGAAACCGTTTCATGCGTTCAGTTCCCTGTGCGAAAAGCCTTTACATGCACGGGATACCGCTGTTTTCCACGCTTGTCCCGCTGGGGTGGAGCGTTCTGGCTGACACAGTTTACGCGGCGTTTATCCTCATCACCGGGAGAGATATAAGCAATATTTCCGATATACTGCTGCTGACAGGGATTTTCGGCGGGATATTCACGCTGGTAAGCTGTATAGTAATGTGCCTCAGATTCGGCGCTTTGTTCTTCGTGTTCTTTTACTCGCCGTTCATTCTGGCAGTCACTGCATTCGATTCATTAATTAGCGAAAACGGTTTCGGACTGCCGCTGTGGGAGTCCGCGCTGATATGCTGCGGAAGCTTCCTCGCCGCATTTGTCGCCGGGACCGCCTTCTCATGCATTGCCTACAAAAAAGGAAACTTCAAGGAAACAGTTCAGATGCAGACAAGCGTCTGATGTTGGAGTTTCATGCAGGTCAACTTTTCACGCAATTTTCACATACATCACATAATATATTCACTCTCTCCGACTATACTAATTACACGGTAACGGAATAGTTCCGTTCCATGAATCAGACACCGTTCATTTTCATATAATTACCAACCAAACCAGCACTAAACCCCCGTGAGAGATCACGGGGGTTTAGTGTTTCTATTGCAAAATTGTAAGATACTATATTAAAAAAGACTGGAAATTTATATTCATATGTGGTATAATTATCAATAGTCAAATTATGGTTTAGGAGAATGATTATATGAACGGAGAATTAATAGGTTTCTTTAATGTAAGCTACAAATGCCAGGCTCTGGCTCTGTGCGTGGTAATAATGCTGATCGTGGATTTCCTGCGCAGCAAGAAGCTGCCGCTTAGGTCGACGTTCGTGTTCGGGTGTTTCCTGTTTGTGGGGGCGTTCAATCTTATCGCGGATATCGCATCGTACTACACGCTGCTGAATTACAGAGTGCTGCCGCTCTGGCTGAACAGGATAACGCACATTGCGTTCATAGGAAGCATTGAAATGCTGACGGTGTGCCTGTTCCTGTATGTATTCTACCTCTACGGAGCGCAGACGCGTTTTTCCAAACGGCAGGTAGCGCTCGCGGCTATTCCGTTTTTTGTCGCGGCGATAGGCTCCGCGATAACCTCCATTGAGTACATCGTGGACGAAAACGGCGCCTACTCGTCTGGTCCGGCGGTATTACTGCTTTACGCATCTATATTCATATATGTACTGCTCACCTTCGTGCTGCTGTTCAAGAAGAACAAAAAGCACTTCCACAGCGATGTCGCCGAGGATATCCGCAAGGCTCGGTTCACCGTTACCGTCGGTCTTGGAATATGGATAGTAGTTGCAATGTTACAGTTCATCTCGAAGTACTGGCTGATATCCTCCATCGGAAACTGCCTCATGCTGCTGTACATCTACCTTAACTTTGAGAACCCAAAGCGTTTTGCCGACGAGGAAACGGACACGCTCAACCGCCAGGCGTACCACATAATGGTTCCGGAAATGCTGGCGCGGAAAAAGACTTTCTGGCTTGTTAACTTCACCATCGACGACAACGAGCAGATAGCGAAAAGCATGGGCTACGACCAGATGAAGGTGATACTCCGCAAGGCGGCTGACATGCTCAAGAATGTCGTTCCGAAATCACGGTTCTTCCACTCCCGCTCCAACACCCTGTCGGTATTCATCACCGACCGCGAGCAGCTCGACGCGCTTCTGAAGCGCGCCGGAAGCGCCAACTTCGAGGTCGCATACGGCAGCGGCACGTTCCGCCCGCAGTATCACATATCCGTGCTGGAATGCCCGAAATACGGCGCTACCCCCGACGAGATATACGACACGGTCGACTTCCTCTACACCCAGCACCACCATCACGAAAACGGCAAGGTATTCTGGATAAACGAGGACACGCTGAAAGACAAGGACTACCGCAAGCAGGTGCTCGCAGTGCTGACAAAGGCGGTCCAGAACAAGGCGTTCAACGTGGTCTACCAGCCGATATGGTCCGCGCCGGACGGCAGGTTCTCCTCCGCTGAGGCGCTCGTGAGATTACAGGACTGCGGCGACCTGGGATTCATTTCCCCGGAGGTGTTCATTCCCCTCGCGGAGGAGCAGGGAATGATAGACGAGATAGGAAACATCGTATTTGAGAAGGTGTGCAGCTTCGCCGCAGAAAACCGCCTGTGGGAAAAGGGCGTGAGCTACATAGAGGTCAACCTCTCCGGCATGCAGAGCGTGGACCCGTCGCTCCCGGCGCAGCTTTCCTCCGTTATGCAGAAGTACGGTATAGAGCCTAAGTTCATCAACCTTGAAATAACCGAAACCGCCTCAATCGACGGCGGCGAGCTGCTTGACGCAAACATGAAGCGCCTGCGCAGCCTTGGCTGTCATTTCTCGATGGACGACTTCGGGACAGGCTACTCCAACCTTTCCCAGATGGCAAAGGTGCACTTTGAGCTTGTGAAGCTCGACAAGAGCCTTATCTGGCCGGCATTCGGCGAAAATCCCGAGGAGCCTATGGTCATACTCAACAGCTGCATCGCGATGATACTTCAGCTCGGCGCCCATATCGTAGCCGAGGGCGTCGAAACAAGGGAGCAGGCGGATTTCCTGATACAGCGCGGCGTCGCCCATCTCCAGGGATACTACTACAGCCGACCCATTCCCGGCGAGGAATATCTTGAAAAAATTGGCGCCGCCGTTGTTAAGTAATAAAATCCGATTTTTTAAGTAAACATGCACATGTTAATTGCAAAAGATTTAGTCAAAAACACTATTGAATTATCCGTGGATATTTGCTATACTAGTAATCAATGAGGGCGGAAATTCCGCACCGGTAATTAAATCAAGAGAGGTACACACATGAGCTTAGAAATCATTGGTCAGAGCATTCCTAACATGCCCTGGCAGGACAGACCCGAGGGCTGCAAGGACGTTATCTGGCGCTACAACGCTAACCCGATCATTCCCCGCGACCTGCTCCCCACCAGCAACTCCATCTTCAACTCCGCAGTAGTTCCCTTCGAGAGCGACAAGGGTCACTTCGCAGGCGTATTCCGTGTTGACGACAAGGAAAGAAACATGGCTATCCACGCTGGTTTCTCCGAGGACGGCATTCACTGGAACATCAACCCTGAGAAGGTAGAGTGGATCAACGATGATCCCGAAACCGCTGCTGCAAATCCCTGGCAGTACGGCTACGATCCCCGCTGCGTATGGATCGAGGACAGATTCTGGATCACCTGGTGCAACGCATACGGCTGGAAGCCCACTATCGGCGTGGGCTGGACCAAGGACTTCAAGGAATTCCACCAGATGGAGAACGCATACCTGCCCTTCAACAGAAACGGCGTTCTGTTCCCGAGAAAGATCAACGGCGAGTATGTAATGTTCTCCCGTCCTTCTGACTCCGGTCACACTCCTTTCGGCGATATGTACCTGTCCCACTCCAAGGATATGACTTACTGGGGCAAGCACAGACACGTTATGGCTCCTGACCGTGGCTGGGAGTCCAAGAAGATCGGCGCAGGTCCTATCCCGATCGAAACAAGCGAAGGCTGGCTGGTATTCTACCACGGCGTTCTCGAGAGCTGCAACGGCTTCGTTTACAGCTTCGGCGCTTGCATTCTCGACAAGGATCAGCCCTGGAAGGTCAAGTACCGCTGCCGTGAGTACCTCATCAACCCGCGCGAGATCTACGAAACCGTCGGCGACGTTCAGAACGTTACATTCCCCTGCGCAGCTCTCTGCGACAAGGACACCGGACGTATCGCTATCTACTACGGCTGCGCTGATACCTGCGTAAGCATGGCATTCTGCTACGCTGAGGAAGTTGTTGAGTACATCAAGGCTCACTCCAACAAGTATTAATAGG
>CAKSHG010000153.1 GCA_934456315.1 uncultured Oscillospiraceae bacterium
TTATATTTCTGATTTCAGCTCGCTTATTTCTCCGCGTATCGGGATAAAAAGGAACCGCTTACCCTCCGCCTGGGATTCAAGCTCGGAGTGAGTTCCAAGGCTTAGCCACACCAGCGCGACCTCTCCGCGGAAGCTCTCTGCGGCGGTCTGCGCGGCTAGTATCGTATTCTCCGTCAGACGGCAGGTGATGAACAGCACTGCTGCCGAACCGCTTCGGCACGCCGCGCGGAGCGTGTCGTTGATATCCATGACTTCCAGCTTTGCCGGGAGCACCGACATCATATCATAGAAGCCCTCGAAATCTCCCATATCCCGGATCACACGCCGGAATTCCGGCTGATATGCTCCGAAATCCACAAGCGCGCCGTCGCCGGATCTTACCGCCGCCTGCGCAAACGCCAGCGCCGCTTCAATGACCGCGTCAGCCTGCCGCATGACAGCTCCCGGAGTAGCTCCCTCAAAGCTGTAGTCGCAGATCACTGCGGTCTTACGCTCGGTCGCCTCGTCGTACTGCTTTATCATCAGGTCGTCGAGCTTGGCGGTGAGCTTCCAGTGCACCAGCTGCATTATGTCGCCGGGCAGGTATTCCCTGACGTGCGAAAAATCCTCGCGCTCGCCCTGAAAAAGCGGAGCGGGATTCGAGCTGTTCTCACTGTGAGCCTCGGCGGGAAGCTCTCCGATATCCAGCCTGCGCGGCAGGAATATCAGCGTTTCCTCGCTGGAGATCTTCCTTGAAATGCAGATTATCCGGAGCGGATCAAACACTGAAATGCGGCTTATCTCCGCAACATACGAACCGCGATAGCGGTGCATTCCCGACACGGAAATGCGGCACTTCCCGAACGGCGGAACTGCGGCATAGACGCGCTTAGCGCAGAACAGCCCGGTATCACGGTCCGGGAGATTGCACTGGAGCTCCACCGGCGCAAGCGGGAGCACAAACCGGCTGCGGACGTACAGCCATATCTCGATATCCGTTTCTTTCGGGTGAACCTCGCGGCGCTCAAGGAATCCCGCTTCGGCGGTACGGCTAGCGACGAGAGCAGTCAGCGCGGCAACTATCGGATACACAACCGCCGCAATCAGCAGCACCGCAGAAATGCGGCTCTGATAGGCTATCGAAAACACAAGGAACGCCAGCGCCATTATGATATACAGTACCCTGTTTCTACGCATGTTTCCCCCTGTCGCGTCAAATCCCGCGCCTTACAGGCGGGGTGACGGCGGATACAGCGTCCTGGAGGACCGTGGTGACGCTCATACGGCGCATTTTCATTTCCTGGCGGAGGACTATCCTGTGGCTGAAAACCGGTATCATCAGCCTTACGATATCCTCGGGCACGACATAGTCCCTGCCGTCCAGATAGGCAAATGCGCGGCTCGCCTGCATTATCGCGAGGGAGGCTCTCGGGCTTACGCCGAGCTCGACCCCGCCGTGATTCCTGGTAGCGGCGGAAAGCTCCGCAACATAACGGCACAGGCTCTCCGCGAAGTTCACCTGCCGGACCTCGGAAATGCACTGCGCAAGCTGCTCCGCAGTCATCACCGGCTGGATCTCGCTGACCGGATTTGCGCCCAGTCTGTCCAGAAGTATCCCGGTTTCTTCCTCAACTGTAGGGTAGCCCATGCTTATTTTGATCATAAAGCGGTCAAGCTGCGCTTCCGGAAGCGGGAATGTTCCCACATATCCCTGGGAATTCTGCGTTGCAATAACGATGAACGGGTTCGGAAGCTCGTGCACGACGCCGTCAACGGTGACGCGCTTTTCCTCCATAGCTTCCAGCAGGGCGGACTGGGTTTTCGGCGAGGTTCGGTTTATCTCGTCGGCGAGGAGTATGTTTGTCATAACCAGCCCGGCGCGGTATTCGAAACGGTTCTCCTCGCGGTTGAACATGGTGAATCCTGTTATATCCGAAGCCATTACGTCCGGCGTGAACTGCGCCCTGCGGAATGAAAGCCCGGTAGCTTTACCGAGCGCCATCGCGAGGGTAGTTTTTCCCACGCCGGGGACGTCCTCGATAAGGACATGACCCTGCGCAAGCAGCGCTGTCAGAATGAGCTGAACAGCCTCGTCCTTTCCCTTTATGACCTTTGATATTTCCGCTGACAGCTTTTTCATCAGCTGCTGATTTTCATTTGTATAAGCCATTTAAAGCTCCTTGTCTTTATTTGACCATTCTCCCCTGAATATATTAAAGCGCAAACACATCGTCCGGAACATTGCAGCTCATCGGAAGCGCTATCATGCACAGCAGATCACCGCTGCGCTCTACCATTGCGTGGGTCTGCCAGACCTCTGCGACCTCTGGATAAATCGTATCATCAGCGCCGACCTTTACGCGGGCTTTCATTATTGCCTCAGCCTTGTCTGCATTTTCGCTGTCGGAAGCTTCGACCAGAAGGATCTCGCAGGCATTTCCGGTCACCGGCGGCATATACAGCACCATCTGCTTGATATCGAGGTCGGTAAGACCGCTGTAGAAACTGTTGATGATATGATCGGAGGATTCCGGGAACATTATTATGTCGCCGGGATTCTCCTGTGCCGCCATTATCTTGTCGTATACTGCCTGAAGATCCACATCGGAACCCGGCGCGGAGGCTTCTTGAGTGGGAACGCTCTCCGGGGCGCTGGTATTCTGGTCAGTCGCAGACTGTTCAGCTTCTGACGTTGCAGGCACATTCGTAGCCGTAGTGCTTGTATTTGCTGTGCTTGCAGAATTTGCAGAGCCTGAATTATTGCTGCACGCAGTAGCGGAAAGCGCCATTATCGCGGCAAGTGCTGCGATCGCGTTTTTTTTCATAGGTATATCTCCTTTATAATTCGCCATCGGCGACGTTATAATAAACGCTATGCGTTTATTATAACACAGTTTCTGTACTAATTCAACCACTTTTACAGATTTTTGCACAAAAACTATATCAAATGTTTTTGGTTTTTTCAAGCCAGCGTATCAGACCCTCGCACCCCTCGCATACATCACGGCAGGTAATTTCGAACTCTCCGGTATACCACGGATCCGCGATATCAAGGTCAGCGCTGCCGAAACCTTTTGATGAACGGTCGGAGAAATCCAGCAAACGGTGTATCTTTCCGGAATATTTCTCTCCGGCTATACGGGTCATATTGCGGATATTGGCGCTGTCCATGCCTATCAGCAGGTCATATTCCTCAGCGTCGGCACGGGTCATCTGGCGTGCACGTTTCGCAGAAAAGTCTATCCCGAATCTGCGCAGGACTGCCGCCGTGCCGTAATGTACGGGATTGCCTATTTCCTCGGTCGACGTAGCTGCGGAAGCGGCTGTTATGTCAGTTATTCCGCGCTTTTTCAGCATATCGAGAAATATGAATTCCGCCATCGGAGAACGACAGATGTTGCCGTGGCAGACAAAAAGTATACGATACATTGGGTGAATTCCTTTCAGAAGGCTTTGTAATGCGCTTTATTGCCGCATTTTGCCTACTGTCAGATTTTACATAATTCCTGCTGTTTTTACAGAAACTCGGCAAATCGCGGCAAATTGCGGACGTGTGTAGTAGTCAAATAGTAGTAAAAATCAGAAGTTTTACTACTAAGGATTTTGCATGGGAAAATCAACGCTTTTATTATAACACAGATTTTTGATTTTGCATAGTACCCATGAGCATTTCCGGGATTTATGGCAAATGGGCGTACATCTCTGTACGCCCATAACTATTTTATCCCATCACTCTGAACATTTCCTGTGTTTTCTCCCCACCAAGCTTATCCATCTCCCTGCGGGCATTTTCAATCTCGGCTATCCGACCAAGTTCGTCCTGAGCGTCCTCAAGCCCGAGATGTGTGTAAGTATTCAGAGTAACACCGATGTCGCTGTGTCCCATAAGGTATTGCAGCGTTTTCGGGTTCACGCCGGATGTTGACAAAATCTGTGCAGGGTGATAATATAATATTAGGGTGTATTTTGTGATACCCAATTAATAAAACAGGAGGAAATCTATATGCTTAAAGGAAAAACAGCGATTGTGACAGGCGGAACAAGAGGAATAGGCTTCGCCATCGTTAAGGTGTTTCTTCAGAACGGAGCAAAGGTAGCTCTTTTCGGCAGTCGAGAGGAAACTGTTGACAAGGCGCTTGCGGCGCTTAAAACAGAGAATCCCTCATGGGAGGTCATTGGAATGGCTCCTGACATTACCGATTATTCAGCAATGAAAAACGCAGTAGATGAGGTCGCTGCCAGATTCGGCAAGCTTGATATCCTGGTAAACAACGCCGGAATATCCGCTCGCGAGCCATTGGCGCAGTACGACCCCGAAGCGTTCAAGAAGATAATGGACCTTAATGTGACTGCGGTGTTCAACGGCTGCAAGGCTGCCGCAGAGCATATGAGAGAACACGGAGGCAGCATAATCAACACAAGTTCAATGGTAAGCATTTACGGTCAGCCAAGCGGAGTAGGCTACCCCACAAGCAAATTCGCCGTAAACGGAATGACCAAGAGCCTTGCAAGAGAACTTGGCCGCAGTGGAATACGGGTGAATGCTGTCGCACCGGGTGTAACAAGGACAGATATGGTCGCCGCGCTTCCCGCCGATATGGTCGAGCGTATTTCTGCGCCTATCCCGCTCGGGCGCATAGGCGAGCCGGAGGAAGTTGCGAATGTGTTCCTGTTCCTTGCAAGCGACCTTTCAAGCTATGTAACAGGAACAGTCATCTCGGTCGACGGAGCCGCTCAGACCTGATAATACCAAGGTCTTATAACAATAGTAGTACACAGGGGAAAGGCGGCTGCATTTCTCCTGTGTCTTTGTTGAAAAAAGGATTTTCCACTCTTGACAAATTTAATAAAGCGTGATATAATAGCTGGTAGTTAAGACTAACACAACCGCAGATTTGAGTTAGCTTAAACTAATACTTGCAGAAAAAGAAAGGAATACACCATGAAGTTTATAAGAAAAATGACATCAATAATAGCAGCAGGGACCATTCTCTCGGTTTCGGCGGCAGCGTCCGCTGAAAGTCCTGCAAGTGGCGATGCCGCTGGATCCGGCGTATGGACCGACATTGCAGGGGAAACCTCCACAAGCTATGACAATCTTTTTGATGTTATTCTCGACGAGAAATACTCCGACATATGGTACAAATACTGCGCCGCAGTCATGGGTGAGGACAACGCAGAAGCAGCTGCAGCTTTCTTGAAAGGCTCTATAAGCTCCGACATTTACGGTCAGGAGGCTGTCGACTATATTGCGGAAACCGGAGCCGCAGCGTTCGACTGCTGGTATATAAATGACGCGGCTCAGTTCACATTCAACAGCGACATGACAGCCACCGTCACCCTAACGGACGGTTCACAGTCCACTCACACCTACGAGTACCTCGGACAGTACAATATCGGCGACGGCGAGGTGCTGAACTGGGGCGGCGTTGAAATGCCGGTCGCATTCCCCTGCGACGTATACAAGAGCACCGACGACGCTGGCGAGTTCACATATTTCTTCTTCCGCGACGATACGATGGCTGCGACCTACCACATAGAATTCCGCTACGGAAGCGAGCTTGAGGAGCTTCAGGGCTACCTTAAAGGCAATTACGCATACTGGCTCAGCGCAGGAATCGACGACGCGGCAGACC
>CAKSHG010000154.1 GCA_934456315.1 uncultured Oscillospiraceae bacterium
GGCGACTTTTTTTCACAAACCACTTGATTTTTTCCGGCAAATAGAGTATAATAGAAAGGTAAGTACAAACAACAACGAATAAATGCTCTCGCTTATGGGGACAGACCCTGTGCAACAGAGTGCTGTGAACCATGTCAGGCGGGGAACCGAGCAGCATTAAGCGGATTTCTCTGTGTGCCGCAGTCAGCCTGTTCCCATAATCGAGAGCATTTATTTTTTGCGGATTTTTCAGAACGGGGTGAGGCTGTGTATCTGGCATTATATAGAAAATACCGTCCGAGAACTTTCGATGATGTCATTTCCCAGCCCGAGATAGTCACCACCCTGAAAAACCAGATAGCAGAGGGTCAGAACGCCCACGCCTACCTTTTCACGGGCAGCCGCGGCACAGGTAAGACCACCTGCGCGAAGATACTCGCGATGGCGCTGAACTGCAAGCACCCTGTCGGCGGGAACCCCTGCCTCCAGTGCGAAAACTGCCGCGACATCATGAACGAGGAAACCACCGATATCGTCGAGCTGGACGCAGCGAGCAACAACAGCGTCAGCGACGTCCACATACTTCAGGACCAGCTTTCCTATACTCCGGTCAGCTGCAAGTACCGCGTGTATATCCTCGACGAGGTCCACATGCTTTCCCCGGCGGCGTTCAACGCGCTGCTGAAAACGCTCGAGGAACCTCCCGCGCATGTTATCTTCATTCTCGCGACCACCGAGCTTCACAAGGTCCCCGCGACCATTCTTTCCCGCTGCCAGCGCTTCGAATTCCGCAGGATAGAGATCGCGGACAGCTCCGCAAGGCTGCTTAGCATTGCGCAGCAGGAGGGCGTGACCCTCACCCAGGACGCTGCGGATATGATCTCCCGCCTCTCCGACGGAGGAATGCGCGACGCGCTTTCCCTGCTGGACCGCTGCATTGCAGTCAGCCGCGACGTCACCGAGGACACCGTCAGAAGCTGCGCCGGAGTCGCCGACAATTTCAACCTGTACCAGCTCGTGGAAATGACTGCCGCGCGGAATATCCCGGGCTGCATTCAGCTGCTGGGTCAGCTCTACAAGGGCGGCAAGGATATCGCCCGCCTTATGGACGAGCTGGGAGGCGTTTTCCGCGACCTGATGATATGCAGGAGCGCTCCGGCTGAAAAGTCGCTGCTCTCCGCAATGCCCCACGACCACTCTGAAATAGAGCGCCTTGCCGGACTGTTCTCACTCGAGGATATCCTCCGCTGCCTGACGCTTATCCAGGAATGCTCCGATGGTATTTCGAGATCCCGCAGCCGCAAGACGCTGGCGGAAATGTGCTTCGTGAAGCTCTGTACCGGAGCGCCCACAGCGGCGCAGGCAGCTGCGTTTTCCGCACAGGCAGCACAGACGGCGAAGCCAGTTCAGCCCGTCCAGCCGACCCAGGCCGTAAGCGCTCCGGCTGCTCCAGTGCAAAGCAGCCCGTTCGAAAGCAAGCCGATGGGAAGCGAGTTCACTCCCCTCCCCGACGACAAGCTCGACCCCAAGCGCGCTGCAACGGTGAACAAGCTCCGCGAGATATTCGCGCAGAACGCTCCCGCGCCGACTACGGTCCCACAGGAGAAGCCTGCCGCACCCGTTACACCTGCTGAACCTGCTGAACCTGCCGAACCGACCAAGCCGATTCAGCCCGCTAAGCCAGTGGAAGCGGCAGCTCCCGCGCCAACGCTCCCGGCCGAACCAGTCAGCGCTGAAAAGCCTGCTGAAGCTCCCAGGCCGACCCAGGCAGCTAAACATGCGGCTGACGACGAGTTCCCGTTTGATATTTCAGAGCCTGCAAAGCCTGAAAAGCCTGCCGGACAGAACAAGACCTCCGGACCCGCAAAGCCTGCGGCTCCCGTCCGTAAGGCTCCCGAGGCACCCGCGCAGTTCGAAACTCCGATGCCGGAGATGAACAGCGCGCCCGCCGCTCCGGACGATTTCTTTGCTCCCCCGCCGGAGGAACCTCCGATGGAGTTCGTTCCCCAGAGGGAATTCGCGACCGCGACCGAGCCGGTAAATCCGGCTCCGAAATCGGCTGAAAAGCCGATACAGACTCCGCAGATCACGAAGGCTTCACAGGCAGCACAGACTGCTCCCGCTCCGGAACCGGTAAAGGAACAGAAACCGGATACATCAGGACAGGAAAACGCCCATACGTCAGGCTACACGAAGCTCGAAGGCATCACGCAGCCGGAATGGGAACAGCTTATCGAAAAGGTTCCAAGCCCGCTTTATGCCGCGATGCTCGAAGGCTCAAAGGCTACAGTCAACGGCGACGGCGTGCTTGAGATACACTCCGGAAATCTCATGCTTCAGGGCATGACGAGCAACGGGTGCGAGGAGCTCGAAAAGGAGCTAAGCGGCGCATTCGGAAAGAAAGTCCGCGCCCGCGTCGTAGGCGAAGAACAGGAAACCGCAGAGGAGGACAAGGACCTCCCTGTGAAAGAGCTGCTTGAAAAAGCACGGCGGCTCAATATAGAAGTTGACATTAAGTGAAAGGATAACTACCAACATGAAAGCAAGATTACCGCAGGGATATCAGAATTCCGCTCCCAACATGAACCAGATGGTAAGAAAGGCACAGAAGATGCAGGAGGACATCGGCAAGATCCAGGAGGAGCTTGCTGTCAAGGAGTTCACCAAGCAGGTAGGCGGCGGAGCAATTGAGCTGGTAATGACCGGCGACAAGCAGCTCAAGTCCGTCACCATCAAGCCCGAGGTCGTTGACCCCGAGGATATCGAGATGCTCCAGGACCTCATCATCAGCGGCGTTAACGAGATACTCAAGGAAGTTGACGACTACGGCGCAGCAGAGATGGAAAAGGTGACCGGCGGCGTTTCTTTCCCCGGCTTCATCTGATCGCCCACAAGAAAATAAATCACGGGCGGGTCTTTAGATCCGCCCTTTTATCTGTATGAACGAAAAACTCACCGCCGAATTCGATATTCCCTGCGCCGGACTGGGGCTGGGAGTTTTCACCGGCTGTATCGCTGCATGCTTTGCAGAGCCTGCGGCGAAATATGTCGGTATCGCTGTTGCAGTGTTCCTGCTGATACTGTCCCTCGCCCGGAGAAAAAGGCAGTTCCTTGCGGCGGGTCTGCTGTTCGGGCTGGTCAGCATGACCGCCTGGCAGCTTTGCTGCGCCGCTCCGCTTGAAAGCCTCGCCGGAAGCGATATCCGCACGGAATGCCGGATCGTCAGCGTGAACTACTCAAGCGACGTCTGGACCTACGGCAGGGCGCTGTGTATCATTGACGGCAGACCCGCTCTCATCGGAATTTCAGGGACCTCCGGATTTGACATCGGCGACAGCCTTGACGCGGATCTCTCGCTGGAAAAGCCGGAGGACAATATTTTCACGTTCTCGGACGGCGTTGTCATTTCAGGAAAGATAACGCAGCTGCACAGCCGTACCCCGCATTTCAGCCTGATGTACCATCTCGGGAAACTCCGCACGTCAATGGCGGAGCGTTTCAGCGTGATAGGCGGCGATGAAGCGGAGCTGTGCAGGGGTCTTATACTGGGTATCCGCAGCGGATTTTCCATGGGACTGGAACGGGATATCCTCTACAGCGGCGTCAGCTACATGACCGCTGTTTCCGGCGCGCATATCACGATCTTCGTCACGATACTCTGCGAGCTGCTCGGAAAGAAAAGACGCAGGAATGCCGCGTGGCTTTCCATCGCGGCCGCCGTGGTACTAGAGTTCATGTTCGGGTTCAGCGCTTCTGTTATGAGAGCCGGAACAATGCTCGTCCTGACCCGCTGCGCAGCGCTTCTTCTGCGGGAGATCAGCGTCACCGGCTCGCTGTGCGTTTCCCTGCTGATACTGACGGTGTTCACTCCGTTTGCAGCCGCTGACCCGGCGCTGCAAATGTCCGCACTCGGCGTTTTCGGTGCTTCTGTTATGGGTCCTCGGCTGAACCGGGTCATAGTTCTTCCGTCGCTCCTGCGTATATCGCCAAAGCCGATACAGCGGGCGCTCAACTGCGTCAAGAAAGCTGTTTTCCTCTCGCTTTCCGCATGGGCGTGCGTTATTCCGGTGAGCTCCTCTGTTTTTGGAGGTATCTCGCTTGTCGAGGTCCCCGCCTCGGTGGCGCTGTCGCCGTTTTTCGCGGCAGGGCTTCCGCTCGGACTCATCTATGCGATAAGCGGTATACCCGGACTTGCACTCCCGCTGGGCTGGGTAATGAAGTGCTTCCGTGGGATCCTGGCGTTTTTCGGCTCTGTGGACGGCGCGTGGCTGCCGTTCGACTGCGATTCCGGAACGCTCCTGACGCTGCTTGCGATGGCGGCTCCGGCTCTGCTGTTCACAGCGGCATTCATTAACATCAGACCCAGACACGCCTTTGGAGCTTTCGCACTGGACGTTCTGCTGATAGCGTGCATAGGCTCATCTGAACTGCACCTCCGGCAGCGTATCGACTTTGTTTCCGACGGAAGCAGCGGCGCAGCAGTGGTGTACAGCTCCAACAGCGCCGCCGTCATCATCAGCGGAAAAACCTCCTGCACCCGGCAGCTCGCACGGCTGCTGACCCGCGAGGGTGTAACGAGAATAGACCTCGTCAACGCTCCGCAGATGGAGCTTTCCGGTATGGTGCAGCTGATGGAGCTTACTGAAGTGATCCCGGCTGAAAACCTGATGCTGTCGGAAAGCTGCTCCCGCGCGATACAGGCGCTCGAGCCCTCGGTCAGCGCCGTCCCTGCGGCAGAGGTGACGGATGTCAGCGGAATCACCATCGCCTGCATAAAGGCCGGCAGCAGCTCCAATGCTGACATCACGCTGTACTACAGCTACACTGGCTCCCCGGCTGACTGCGGCGGACTGGCGCTGTACGCTTCCTCAAGGCAGAACGAGCTCCCGGACGGAGCCATCAACATACACGATGAAAAGATAAGAATAAACATTGCTGAATGATAAGGAGATAACATGGCTGAATTTATATCCGCTCCGCTGGCGCTTGCCGCGGAGCAGTTCGCAAAGCTTCCCGGAATAGGCATAAAGACCGCGCAGCGCCTTGCCTATTACATGCTGAACCTCCCGCCGCACGAGGTCAGGGAGTTCGCAGACGCGCTGGTACGCGCACGCAGCGGCGTTCAGCTGTGCAGCTGCTGCCAGAATTTCACCGACCGCGAGGTGTGCGAGATTTGCTCCGATGATCAGCGCGACAAGTCGGTGATATGCGTTGTGGAGTCCCCGAAGGACGTTTCCGCGTTCGAGCGCTCCGGCGGATACGAGGGAGTTTACCACGTTCTGCACGGTCTGCTTTCCCCGATGGACGGCGTTTCCGCAGAGGACCTCAAGATAAAGGAGCTGATGGCGCGGCTCACCGACGTGCGCGAGGTGATCATGGCGACAAATCCGACGGTCGAGGGCGAGGCTACCGCAGTGTACATCAGCCGCCTGATAAAACCGATGGGAATAAAGGTCACGCGCCTTGCATACGGGCTTCCCGCAGGCAGCGCGCTGGAATTTGCTGACGATGTCACGCTGATGAAAGCGCTGGAAAACCGCAGCGTACTTTAAA
>CAKSHG010000155.1 GCA_934456315.1 uncultured Oscillospiraceae bacterium
AGCTCGGCAAGCGGGTTGTTCTGATCCATGAACTGGGACAGCGGAGAGGAACCGAAGAACTCTCTCATCGCAGAGATTACCTGACGGCAGTTAACGAAGGAGTCGGGGGTTACCTTCTCCTGATCCTGGCTGGAAAGCGCCATCTTCTCGCGGATAGTTCTCTCCATGCGGGTGAAGCCGATGCGGAACTGATTCTGGAGCAGCTCGCCTACGCAGCGGATACGTCTGTTGCCGAGGTGGTCGATATCGTCTACCTCGCCGACGTCCTCGTTAAGACCGATGAAGTAGCTTACGGTCGCGAAGATGTCCTCGATGGTGATGTGCTTGGGGATAAGCTCCTCTGCACGCGCCTTGATGAGAACGCGCAGGGTATCCTGGTCGCCTGCCGCTTCCTCGAGGATATCGCGGAGAACTGCAAAGCGTACATGCTCGTTGATGCCGAGGGACTCAACGTCCATATCGCCGGTGTAAACCTTGATGTCTACCATACCGTTGCCGGATACCTTTACGGTAGCGCCCTCGCGGGTGGGATGAACGATGGTGACGTCGATAACGCCGGCATTCTCGATCTCGAGAGCCTTTTCCTTGGTGATGACCTCGCCCTCGTCGACGAGTATCTCACCGGTCAGCGGCGCGATGACTGCCTCGGCAGCCTTCTTGCCGTAGATACGCTCGGAAATAGCGAGCTTCTTATTATACTTATAGCGGCCAAATCTGGAGAGGTCGTATCTCTTGGCGTCGAAGAACAGCATATTGAGCTGATTCTGCGCGGACTCCACGGAAGCCATGTCGCCGGGGTGGAGCTTCTTGTAAACCTCGAGGAGAGCCTCTTCCTTGTTCTGGGTGCTGTCCTTCTCGATGGTGCTGGTTATGCGGGGATCCTCGCCGAACTTTCCGGTCAGCTCGCCGTTGGTGGAAAGACCGATGGAGCGCAGGAATGTTGTTACGGGGATCTTTCTGTTCTTATCGATACGAACGTAGAACACATCGTTTGCGTCCATCTCGTACTCGAGCCAGGCGCCGCGGTTCGGGATAACAGTAGCCTTGAACAGCTTCTTACCGGTCTTATCGTGCTCAAAATCGTAGTAAACGCCCGGAGAACGAACGAGCTGAGATACTACAACACGCTCAGAGCCGTTGATAACGAATGTACCGCTGTCAGTCATGAGCGGCAGATCGCCCATATAGATCTCGCTGTCGATAACGGAACCAGTTTCTTTGTTCAGAAGTCTGGCTGTAACGCGTATCGGGACCGCATAAGTCGCGTCGCGCTCCTTGCACTCCTCAATGGTATACTTGATCTTGTCGTCGAAACGGTGGCTGATGAACGAGAGTTCGTACTTGCCATTCGCGTCAGTTATCGGGGAAACGTCCCTGAAAACTTCCTTGATGCCGTCCTGCAGGAACCACTCGTAGGAATCCTTCTGAATACCTATGAGGTTCGGCATGTCGATTACCTCATTGATTTTAGAAAAACTCATTCGGGTGGTTTTTCCGAGCTGTATGGGCTTTACATTCACCATCGGCTTTATCACTCCTTAACAAAATTCCGGTCTTGGACGCGCTGGAAAAAGCTTCTTTTTGACGCGTTTTAAGCGTCAAAAACGGGCTTTTACGCACACAAATCCATTATGATACATTATGAAATTATACCATAATTATCGGGAAAAGTCAAGCATTTTGCAGTAAAAAAACTGCGTGATATTCCGCGCATTTTTGTCACAAGCGGCGATTTTTTTGCCCAAAGTAACAAACTTTGATGATTTTCGTGCTCAAATTGTTGCAAATCAGACAAAATTGCATTTTGCAGCCCTAATTACAAGAAAAAACCGCCGGATAACGCTCCAGGCGGTTTGCATATACATTATTAACTGTCAGCCCGTATGACTGCGACCGAGATATCATCGCGGCTGCCAGCGACCGAGCGCTCCCGAAGGTGCTCCGAAAGAGCCGGGATATCCTGCTGCGAAAGCCTGGAAGTGCGCCCCGCGAAGCTAAGCAGGTCGTCCCTGCTTAGGAAAGAGTTGATAAGCCCGTCGCTGGAAAGCGTGACGCTGCGCATCGCGCCCTCCCGCCAGAAGCTGCGGAAGCTGTTTATCGCGTCCCCGTCGCACAGCGAGGTCGTGAGATTTCCAACCAGCCTGTCATCCTCCGGCATGGGGAATCCCGCACCGGCAGCGGTTTCCAGCGTGAACGTACCGTCGCCTATCTGTAGCCCGAAAACTCCGTCCCGGTCAGCCGCCGCAAGTATCAGCGTCGCGCCGTACATCACTTCCGGCTGGATACCGCCGTACTTTTCGCTTATCCCGCGCTCCTGCGGGGTCAGCGGTGAAAACCGCAGGTGAGCGGCTATCTCATCGTTCCAGCCGCAGATTATGTTGCCCGCGATACGCCGCGCAGCCTCCGCCGGGTCGTTGGAAAACACCGCGGAAAGGCTGCCGTTACGCTCGCAGAAATCCGTAAGTGAGCGCAGAGCGACCCGCGCCGCCATCTCGCTGCCGGAGGCGCTGCGGAAGTGCTTCTCGCTGCCGTGACCGTCGGACACTGCGGCGACCGCGAGCGTATCCGTGATAAGCACCCTTGCGCTGTCCTGGCAGGGAGTGCCGGTATCCTCATGTGAAGCTCCCCTGACTGATACAGCAAAGCCGCTGAACTTCATTCCCAGGTTTACCAGCCTTCCTCGATGTCTGCGCTGATCTCGTCGCTGTCAGCGAACTCGCGTATCTGCTCCGCCGCGGACTGCTGCTTTGTGCGCATATCATCCTCGGATTCAGCAAGGCGGACGCTGCGGCTTCCTATCTGCGAGGAAGTTACTGCGACGAACTTTATCAGCTTGGCAAGCGCCTCGCCGTTATGCGCCGTAACAACGCTGTCCGGGTCGCCGGTGAACCGCGCTAGGATATCGTGGTCGGCGTCCTCGCCGATGGCGACCGCCGCCTTTATGCCGTTGGAATACCAGCGGTTCTTCGACAGGATATCCAGTCCCTTTTCATAGTTGTCGGTGGGATATCCGTCCGACATCAGTATCATTACCGGAGCAAACGAAAGGCTCGGCGACTTCATGAATTCGTTTCTGGACAGCTTTGCGGCAAGCTCGGTCAGGGCGCTTCCGAGGTCGGTGACGTTCTCGGCGTCAAGGGGCTTCCACTCGAATTCATCAATGGATACCGGCTCGCTGTACATCCACTCACAGCCGCCGGAGAACTTCAGTACTGCAAGCTTGATATCAGCGTCCGCGCCGCCTATGCCCTTGATTTCGGGGATAAGCTCCTCCATAACGGAATTTACGGTGCCTATCTTGCTGCCGCCCATGCTGCCGGAGCAGTCGATGAGGAAAAACAGCACCATGGATTTCTTGGCGATCTCTTCCGCGTCGTCAAAAGGATTAACAGGTGTATCTGACATAAGGTTCCCCTCCTGATCAATATAATTATACTGTATTCATTATACCATCGTGTGAGGGAATTGTCAATCATCTTGACATAATCATTCCGCCGTGATATTATTATATTCAGTAATGAGGGCGGCTTCCTCGTCAGACCAGGCGTTTTCCGGCTGCTCAGATACCGCGTCCACATACTCCAGTATGCCGCTGTAGATGGTGAATGCAAGCTGCTGCTGATATTCTTCAGTGGCGAGCTTCGCTTCCTCCTCCGGATTCGAAAGGAACCCGCACTCTATCATCAGCGAGGGATTCTTGTTGGATTTCAGCAGGAACAGCTCGTCGCCGGAGAGCTTTATCTCCCGGTCGTTGCCGGGCTGGAGCTGCGCGAAACGCGCCTGCATTATCTGCGCCAGAGTGCGGTTGTCAGGATTGTTGTTATTGTAGAACATCTGACCGCCGAAATACTGCGGGTCTGTGTAATTGTTCTGGTGGATACAAAGGAATATGCTGTCGGGATAGCTCTGGATTATCTCAAGCCGGTTATCCATATCGGACAGCTTCTGGTTGCGTATGCCCTCCACGCCGGGGTCGTATATCGAGATATCCTCGTCCCGGGTAAGGACCGTGCGGAATCCGGAAAGCTCCAGCAGCTGCCGGAGATGCTTCACCACGGAAAGGTTCACGTCCTTTTCGAGCACTCCGTTCTTGCCGACCGCTCCGCTGTCAAGGCCTCCGTGACCGGCGTCCAATACGATGACCGGGCGCTCCGCCGTGTCGGCAGAAGTCGGAACCGCGCTGTCCGTCACCCTCGCGCAAACCGCCAGGAAAGCAAAGATCCCCAGCATACACGCGGCAAATCTGAAAGTTTTTTTGTTGAATTTCATTTCGAATACCCCCGGACAAATTCTCTATTTGTCCATAAGATATGAGCAAGTCCCGGGAAATATGACTGGGGATATGCCGAATAATGCAGATCAGCCGCGAGCACACTCATCTGAACATCTCGATTTTATTCTGCGTATCCATAGAAAAGGAGAAAATATGGCAAAACCAAAAACCGTGTTCGTATGCAGCGAATGCGGACAGGAATACTCAAAATGGAACGGCATGTGCACCGCCTGCGGAAGCTGGAACACCATCGAAGAAGCGGAGCCGGCTCCGGTCATCGGCGGGAAGTACTCCGCGCCCGTCGGGGAGCTGAAGTTCAGCCCCATCGGCGACGTAGACTGCGACGATGAGATACGATACGGCACTGGAAGCTCCGAGCTTGACAGGGTGCTCGGCGGCGGTCTGGTGAAAGGCTCACTGGTGCTCATCGGCGGCGACCCGGGTATCGGTAAATCCACGCTGCTGCTGCAGATATGCGGATTCATGGGCGCAGAGCATACTATACTCTACGTTTCCGGCGAGGAATCCGAACGGCAGATAAAGCTCCGCGCCGACCGCCTGGGAGTATCTAACAGCGGACTCATGCTGGCGTCCGGCAACAACTGCGAGAGCATAATCCAGGCTGTCAGGAAAAATAAGCCGGATATCGTCATAATCGACTCGATACAGACAATCACGTCCAGCGGGATAACCTCCTCCGCAGGCAGCGTCGTGCAGGTAAGGGAGTGCACCAACGCATTCATGCACCTCGCAAAATCCGAGGAGATACCGATATTCATAGTCAGCCACGTCAACAAGGACGGCGGAATTGCCGGTCCGAAAATAATGGAGCACATCGTTGACACGGTGCTGTACTTCGAGGGCGAAAAGCAGCTCTCCTACCGCATACTGCGTGCAATAAAGAACCGTTTCGGCTCCACGAACGAAATAGGCGTGTTCAACATGGACGACGACGGTCTGCACGAGGTCACGAATCCGTCGGAGATGATGCTCTCCGGACGTATCACCACCGTTTCAGGGAGCACGGTAGTCTGCACCATCGAGGGCACCCGACCGATTCTCGCGGAGGTGCAGGCGCTGGTGACGAAATCCTCGCTTTCCGCGCCGCGCCGCGTCGCGACCGGCTTTGACTACAACCGGCTGTACATGATACTGGCGGTGCTGGAAAAGCGCACCGGGTTCTTCTTCGGCGGAGTGGACGTTTACATCAACAT
>CAKSHG010000156.1 GCA_934456315.1 uncultured Oscillospiraceae bacterium
CCATGAAAAAAACAGTGAAAAGAGGTAACGATATGCCGCAAATGACCTGGGACAGGCTGCTGTCCTCCGAAAGAAGCCGCGCTTCCACCCGCCAGAGCCGGGATATCCGCTCGGAATTTGCAAAGGATTACCACCGGATAATCAGCAGCGCGTCGTTCCGCAGACTGCAGGATAAGACGCAGGTCTTTCCGCTGGACAGGGGAGATTTCGTCCGCACCCGGCTCACGCACTCGCTGGAGGTCAGCTCCTTTGCTGGCTCCATCGGCGACACCGCGCTCGCAAGGCTCGCGGAAAGCCACCCGGAAATAACCCCGCAGGTACGCGCGGACTGCGTGGAGATACTGCGCTGCGCCGGGCTTATCCACGATATCGGGAACCCTCCCTTCGGGCATTTCGGGGAATTCACTATCCGGGAGTGGTTCAGCGACAACCTTCCGAAGCTTAGCTGCCGCGGGAAGAACGCAGCGGAGCTTCTGACCCCGCAGCAGTGCGGCGACCTGGAGAATTTCGAGGGCAACGCGCAGGCGCTCCGGGTGCTGACAAAGCTGCATTTCATGGTGGACGACAACGGAATGAACCTCACGTTTGCGTTGCTGAACACGATAATCAAATATCCCGTGCCCTCCACCGGGATAGACAGGAAAAGCGGCGATATCCGCACCAAGAAGATGGGATATTTCACTGCGGAGCAGCCGCTGTACGAGAGGATAACGAACTCCACCGGAGCAGTGGGCTGCCGTTATCCGCTGACCTGGCTGCTGGAATCTGCGGACGACATAGCGTACAAGACCGCCGATATCGAGGACGCGCAGCGGAAAGGTCTGCTGACCTACAGTGCACTGCTTTCCGAGCTGACTTCGCCGGAGCTCCGGGAGAAATGCCGCACCGCAGATGAACTAGAGCTGCTCGAAAAAGCGGCGGGAATGCTCCCGCACTATCTCGAGAGCGCCAAGGAGCGCGGTATGCCGTCCACCGAGGAAAACGCAGTCCAGAACTTCCTGGTGCGGGTGCAGTCGATGATGATATACGCGGTGGCGGAATCGTTCGTAAAGAATTACGAACTGATAATGCGCGGGGAGCTGCGCACGGAGCTCCTGGCGGATTCACCGGCGAGGGTGCTTTCCGACGCGCTTAGCGATATCGCGTACCGTTACGCGTTCAATTCCAAGGAGATACTGCGCATAGAGCTGTCGGTGTCAGAGATGATGAACTTCCTGCTGGAGCGTATCAGCAGCGCCGCGCTGCGGTTTGAAACCCCGCAGGAGAAGATAACCGACAGCAAGCTCATCAGCGTGATATCCGAGAATTACGTCAAGATATGCCGCAGCGGCTGGAAGGACGAAAGCTCCGAGATGTACAGCAGGCTCATGCTGGTGACTGACTACGTCTGCGGAATGACCGACGGGTTCGCGCGGCAGCTTTTCCGGGAGCTGCGCGGAGAAATCACAGGCTGACCGGGGGAGCTGATTGCTTGACATTTCAGGACATTTGTGGTATCATTAAGCCATGAAACAATGTCCTTGACAGTGAAAGGAGCGCTATGGAAACCGAAAACAATGAAAAAAAGCCCCTCGTCCGGCGCGGAAGCTTTCGCGTGGCATATGGAAACGAGGAAAAACTGATAATCATGTGCATAGTCGGGGCAGTGCTGTGTCTGTGCATGTTCGTGGTGGGACTGGCGCTATTCGGAGCGCCGGAGGATTTCATCGGGTTCATGAGCAGCGTTTTCTGGATAATCCCCGCTGTGTTGTGCCTGGTGTTTATTCCGGTGATATTCTACGGCAGGCGGTGCAGCTACTACGCGGGGAACACCGAGCTTGAAACGGTCACTCCAAAGGGCAGCGACTACCTGTATTACAGCGACATTTCGGAGGTCATCTACAAGCCCACTACGCTTTTCAGAAAGCGGCGCGGCTACAATGTCACTGTGGTGACGGGCGTGCGGGATTTCACTTATCGGTTCATATTCGACCGCAGCGACGACCAGCGCGAAACAAAGCACACGCCGTTTTATATCCTTGAGGTTAACGCAGGTCTGAAGCAGCCGGAGCAGACCGACCCGGAGCTTTCCGCAGCAGTAATGGCGCAGTTCGCGCTCATGCAGGAAAAGCAGGAGGACCGGCTCTCCAAGAAGCGCAAGAAAAAGACCTGGGAAAACCTGTTCGACGATTAATACTTATAAAATAGGTGCCTGTCAGTCATGACAGGCACTTTTTTATGCCGTTTTGTCGTATAATGTACGATGGAAGAAAAAGAACCGGTGTATAATAATGACACAAGCAAGGGAAACGACCAGTAAACAGAAGCTGGTGAACCTGCTGAATCGGTCGTTAAATATACGACACATGCAAAAGCAAAGTGCTATAATCAAATCGCAGAACAGAACCAAGTCGCCTGGTTGTCAGGGCGTAGAGTTTGACAACAGCGACTGACCGCGGCTGAAAACGGTCAGTGTGGAGGGTCACAGATCCGCCCCTGAACCTACGAAAACAATGTTAAGGGTAAAAACCCGGAAAGGAAACCAATATGTCCGTAACTATTGAATTTATAAGCAAGAAGCTCGTAACCGCCAGGACCAGCAAAATCGACAACAGCACCTACTACACATTAAAAGTACCGGTAGAGGATAACAAATATGTAAGCCTTTCGCTGAACGCAGATATGGTAACTCCCATGACATACCTGGGCAGACCTTCGAACAGATTCTATTCTGTCAACCTGGGCGAAGAGAATACGATGCGCAGAGTCAACGACTATGACTATGTGAAGCGCGAAGTGAATTACCGCTATTACTCTAACGCGCAGATAGCCGAGTTCTTCCGGGAGGGAAGAGAGCGTTATCTGAACAGCCAGGCTGAAGACAGCGTTCAGGAGAGCGCTCCCGAACATAGCGGTGAGCAGGACGAAGTTCGTGAGGAATCGGACAGATCTTACAGGGAGCCGGACGAATCTCATGAGGAATCAGGCGAATCTCACGAGGAGTCTGACGAAACTTATGAGGATTCGGACGAATATGACGAGGATTCGGACGATTGCTACTACGAACCCCACGATTACTGCAACGAGCCGGACACCTGTTATTCAAGCTACGATTACGATCCGGACAACTATTACCTTTGCAACACCGACGCGGAGGACGATTTCTTCAGGCGGACTGGTCACCTTTTCAGCGACTTTTAATGCCGCGGGTGGTCCGCAATAAAAAAAGCGACATCAGGATATCCTGATGCCACTTTTGGTTAGTTGAGTATTTTGTTTTTCTCGTCCTGAATGGAAATCTGGTCGAACAGCGACATGTCGAAATGGTCAATCGCGGCGTAGATCTCCTGGGCGATATCCTCGGGGATATCCTCCTCCTCGGCGAAGCGCTGGAGCGCTGTGACGTAGCTGCGGCGCAGCAGCATGCGGTCCTTCAAGCTGACGTGCATTTTCACGCGGTCGCCGGTGTCGGCGTTGGTGAGGTGATTGATGCCGTAGTCGATATTCTCCATTATTTCGGTGATCCGGTCGGCGGATTTCAGCCCGAAAACCAGACGATGGTAGGCCTCAGCCTTGCAAAGCGCGGGAATGCTGTATTCCTTTGGCATGCTGTTGAATATCATCGTCAGCGCGAACAGGAAGTCCTCCAGGGAAGCGTAGCTCCTGGATTTGCCCATGCAGAGCGTCATGCTGTCGATGCCCGCGTTGGAAACCTTCAGCGCGGTATCCAGAGCGGTCTTTTTGCCGTCCATGGGGCAGATGTCCACCGGGACGGTAAAGTTGGTCTTGGCGCGCCATACAAGCTCCCGCGCCTGCTCAATGGTCATGAAGTCGAAGTTGCTGCGCACTCTTACCATTGAGATGGGACCGGAGATGAAATTCTGCGCCAGCCCCTGCAATTTTCGGCTGAATCCCTGAAGCCTGGGTATCTCAAGTATCACGGGGGTGCTTCCGATGTTTATCGCGTCCTTTATGTCCTGCATGGTGACGACCACATAGCGGAAATCGAACGCGTGCGTAAGCTCCGCGAACATCGGGTCGCCCAGCCGGAATATGTACTCCACGCAGTCCGGCAGCTCATGCATTTTCATTATCGTCCGGAAATCGACCTCAACGTATTTCACTCCGGTTTCGGCAAGCGCCTGGATATACCGGCAGATGAGGTTAGGGCTGGTCCCCTCGGCTATCGGGAGGGTGCACAGGCTGTTGTCGATAATTACTGTTTTCATCAGCCTTTAAGACCCCTCGACTGTCTGTCCATATCCTCCACGACGATATCGTATATCTCGCCGAGGGAGGCGCAGTATTCCAGTACCTTCCACGGCTCGTTGGTATGGTAGTGCAGCTTGATCAGCTCATCGTCGCCCACCGCCAGCAGGGAATCCCCCTTGAAGTTGGTGCGGATATAGTCGTTTATTGCGTCCTCATCAAGATTTTCGCCCTCGATAAGCAGCTGCGTGTCGTATCTGAATTCTATCATCTGTCAATCCTCTTCTTTCCTGTCGTTGTTTATTTCGATACGGACCTTGTTAACGCGCAGGTCTGCAGCGTCAAGCACTGTTACTGTGAAATTCTCCGTCCGCGTGATGTCGCCGTTTTTGGGGATACTGCCGAACAGACCGAGCACCCAGCCCGCGACCGTGTGAGCCTCGCTCTCGATTTCTGCCGGGATATCCCGCGCTGTAAAGAATCTGCGCAGCGAGTTCAGCGAAACATCTCCGTAGACTTCGAACGTGTTGGTGCCGACCATTGTTACCGGGGACTTCACCTCGTCGCTCTCGTCCCATATCTCGCCGACAAGCTCCTCAAGGATATCCTCCATCGTAACGATACCGAGGGTACCTCCGTGCTGGTCGAGCACGACGCTCATGTGGCACTTCTGCTTCTGCATGGTGCGGAACACCTCTGAAAGTTTCTGCATCTGCGGGAGGTACAGCGTTTCCTGCATAATGCTGCGGATAGTGAAATCCGCGCCCTTTTCGTACTGCTTGAAGAACTCTTTCTCGGTGATTATGCCGATGATGTTGTCAAGAGTGCGCTCGTAGACCGGCATGCGGGAGTATTCCTCCTGGAGGAACTTCTGCCGGACGCTCGCGATATCCTCGCCCAGTTCCACGGCGGTTATGCGGACGCGGGGGGTGATTATCTCGTCGACGGTTATCTCGTCGAATTCCAGCGCGCTTCGTACAAGGTTGCTTTCCTGCTGTTCGAGCACGCCCTCGTCCTCGATCTCGTCTATCATGACCTTCAGCTCTTCTTCGGTCATGCTGACCTTTCCGGTGCTGTGCATCAGCTTGGAAACTCCCTTTTTCAGCAGAATGAACAATGCCGAGAATGGCGTGAATATCACCATCAGGAACGAGATTATCCCGGAAGAAAGCATTGCGATCTGCTCCGGATAGTCCTTTGCGATGCTCTTGGGCATTACCTCGCCGAATATGAGCACGATGACTGTGGTCGCGATGGTGGACACCAGCGAGCCGTACTTCTCGCCGAC
>CAKSHG010000157.1 GCA_934456315.1 uncultured Oscillospiraceae bacterium
GCCGAGCTTGCCCGGGAAAAGGGCGTGGAAGTGCGGCAGTACCCGCTGAAATGCTACGAAGCCTGCGGCATCATCAAGGTGATGGACAATGTGTGAACATGAGCCGCTGATTTTCTCCGACCTTGACGGAACGCTGATTTTTTCAGCCGCGAAAAAGCGCCCCGGCGATATAGTCTGCGAATATAAGGACGGTGCGGAAATTTCCTGCATAACTCCGCGGCAGGCTGAACTGCTCCCGGGGCTGGACATAATTCCGGTGACTACCCGGAGCATTGAGCAGTACCGCAGGATAAATTTTCCCTCCGGTTTCTCCCCGGAATACTCCCTGACGGACAACGGCGGCACACTGCTGATAAACGGCATTCCCGACCAGGAATGGACATCGCATACCATGCGGCTCGTGCAGGAGTCCTCCACAGAGCTGGAACGCTGCCGCGCCGTACTGGAACGGGATATCAGCAGGAATTTTGAGATTCGAATGGTGGACGGAATGTTCCTTTTCACCAAGTCAGCGGCGCCGGAGCTTACACTGGAACGGCTAAGAAAGGTCGCGGGAAAATCACAGTGCTTTGCGACCGGGGCAAAGGTCTATGTGCTCCCGGCGGGGCTGTGCAAGGGCGCGGCGATAAAACGCCTTGCGGAACGCATCGCATTACATCGAAGCTTCAGCCGGACAGTCTGCGCCGGGGACAGCGCGATGGATATCTCCATGCTGAATTCAGCCGACACAGCTGTGTTCCCGGAGGATATCTCCGGGGTCGACGCAGCGGAAAAAGTCGTTTCAGCGCGGGAAAGGTTCCCGGAATTCGTTACGGAATACTTTGCAAGTATCACAGGAGCAAAACAGAGGATATAAAATGACACTTATTTTCAGCAATCACAGATTTCAGTACGAAGTGGAACGCCTGTTCCGCAATTTCATCAACGAGCCGGGGATAAAGCTCTCCACCGACAGGGCGGACGCGCAGGGCGACTTCTGCCTTACGGAAAAGAAAGAGGTACCCGGCGGCGCGGAGCTATCCGTTGAGCTGGTGCGCAGCGGAAAGCGCTTCTGCATGAGCCGGAGCGTCCCCGACGACGCCCCTGAAAAGGAGCAGGAACGCGAAATGTGCATACTGCTCTACAAGGCGCTCCGCGAGTATACCGGACGCGACCTCCCCTGGGGTATCCTGACCGGAGTGCGCCCCGTAAAGGTGCTGTCCAGGCTTACCGACGCGCAGGCTCTCCAGTCGCTGCTGGTCAGCCCGCGCAAGCTCGCGATAGCGCGGCACATCGAGCAGGTGCAGAAGCCTCTCGCCGACAGCATTCCGGAGAATTCGTTCAGCCTTTATGTGTCTATCCCGTTCTGCCCGACGCGGTGCAGTTATTGCAGCTTTGTTTCGCATTCCGTGAATTCCGCAGCGGCAAGGCTGGAGGAATACCTCGGCAGAATGGTGGAGGAAATGCGGCAGCTTTCCACTATCTCACGTCATCTCGGACTGATACCCGACACCATTTATTTCGGCGGCGGAACTCCTACAGTGCTTTCCGCAGACCAGCTGAAAATGCTGTTTTCTGCCCTGGATTGCTTCGACCTTTCGCATGTCCGTGAATTTACTGTCGAGGCGGGCAGACCCGACACCATAACCCCGGAAAAGCTTGAAGCAATAAAAGCCGCAGGGGTCGGCAGGATCAGCGTAAATCCGCAGACCATGAACGACAGCGTCCTGAAAGCTATCGGACGTTCCCACGACAGCCACCAGACAGAGGAAGCGTTCCTGATGGCGCGGGAAACCGGCTTCGACGTCATCAATATGGACCTCATCGCTGGACTTCCGACGGATACTTTCGACAGCTTTGCCGCAAGTCTTGACGCGGTCTGCGGGCTATCGCCGGAGAACATCACCGTGCACAGCCTGTCGCTGAAACGCGCTGCGGCGCTGTTCCGCGAGGGTCAGGAGGGAACCGCCGGCGAAACCGAACGCATGATAGACTACGCCCATCAGAAGCTCGCTGAGCACGGCTATATCCCGTATTACCTCTACCGCCAGAAAAACACCGCCGACAACCAGGAGAACACCGGCTACGCGAAGCCCGGCACGGAAAGCCTTTACAACACCTACATCATGGAAGAGCTGCAAACGATACTCGCAGTAGGCGCGGGAGCCTCCACAAAGCTAGTCGACCGCAAGACCGGCAGGATAAAACGTATAACCAATCACAAATATCCGTATGAGTACTTGGACAGATTCAACGATATTCTGGAAAACAAGCGAGAGATTTTTAGCTTTTTTGTATAATTTTACTCTGACAACTCCCATTTAGTTGACAAACGACGAATTTTGTTATATCATATATGTAAGCCATGTGAATTTTTCCGGAGGTATGTGGCACTGACGGTCATGGCTGTACATTTCAGGAGGTAGTAATTATGGATTCTAATGATAAGGTATTCGGTATTCTTAGCTACATCGGAATTTTCTGGATAATCGGACTTGCAGCAGGCAAGACTGAATTCTCCAAGTTCCATGCTAACCAGGGTTTGGTTCTGTTCCTCGCAGAGATCGTTATCGGTGTTGTGGGAGGTATTCTTTCCGTTATTCCGTTCATCGGTTTCATAGGCGGAATCGTATCCGGTCTGGGCAGCCTTGCTTCCCTGATTCTCATGATCCTCGGCATAGTCAACGTTGCACAGGGCGAGATGAAGCCCCTGCCCGTTATCGGCGGTATCACCATCATCAAGTAATTTAAGTACACAAAAATAAGAGGCTGTCCGAAAGGGCAGCCTTTTTGCGTATATTGTCGTAAGATTCCCGGCATATCCCTCCGCATTCCTGCATATACATTGAAATGTAATTATAAGGAGGGAAAACACCATGGACAGAAAAAAACTAATGACCGCCGCATGCTCGACCGCAGCCGTACTTGCCCTGTTAGCCGCCGGAGGGACAAGCCCGGGCGACGCGCTTTCGCTGACCTGGGGAGCAGCCCGCAGCGCCGCGCTGCTTACCGCCGGGATAAAGCTCCCGGATAATACCGCGTTGTTCCCGGAATGTCAGGACATATTCGACAAAACGGATACGTCCGCAACGACCTCCGCCGAACCGCTCCAGACCACCGGCTGCACCGAAGCGGCAGAGCTTCAGCTCACGCTCGAGGAATCCGAACTGACAACGGCGGAAACTGCGGAGCTTCCGCCCCTGCCAGCTGCCGTAAGCACACAGCCGCAGACCACGCAGGTCATATCCCGGAACATCACGGAATTTGACGACGGTATCGACCGCACCGCCGCCGGAACGAACAGCGGACCTATTTACCGGAAGCACTACGGCGATTATGTCGGCGACGACTACATAGACCTCCCCGGCGGCGGAGTCGTCTGGAACTGCACCTCCGACAGCGCTGAAAAGCTCTCCGAAGCCGCAGAAGCTCTCCCGGCGATCACGATAACCCCGGATTCCGAGGAACCTCAGGTGCTGATAGTACATACCCACACCACTGAAAGCTACGAGCCATATCAGCGCAGCTATTACGACGCGGACTACCCGTTCCGCACCCGCGACCCCGACTGCAACATGACCCGGGTAGGCGAAGCGCTGGCGCAGAAACTCGCGGAGCACGGCATTTCAGTGCTCCACGACGGGACTATCCACGACTACCCCGCCTATACCGGCGCCTACGACCGCAGCGAGGTCACGATACGTGCTGCGCTCGAGGAATACCCCTCGATAAAGGTGATAATCGACCTCCACCGCGACGCGATATCCTCCGCCGACGGAAGCCGCACCGCTCCGGTCGCGGAAATTGAAGGCAGGAACGCCGCGCAGTTCATGATAATCACCGGCTGCGACGACGGAAGATTCGGCAACATGCCGGATTACCTCGAGAATTTCCGGCTTGCCTGCCTTATCCAGAGTTCTGCGGAAACGCTCTACCCCGGGCTTGCGCGCCCTATTCTGTTCGATTACCGGAACTACAATCAGCATATCTCCACCGGCTCGCTGCTTATCGAAGTCGGAAGCCACGCCAACTCACTCGACGAGGCGGTATACTCCGGCGAGCTGCTCGGCGACTGCATGGCGGACGCGCTTTTAAAGCTGTCCGACCAGTCTGACCTATCCGAACAGGACTGAATAGTCCGTCAGGCTTTTGCGGTAGTAGTCCGCTGTGGCTTTAAGGCGTACCTGCTGCGGCTCTCCGGGGTCGTAAACCGCCGCCGTCAGGAATCCCGCATGCTTAGCGGTGAGCACGGCGTAAAACGAATCCTCAAAAACTGCGGTATCTTCCGGGACGCCGCCCGCTGAAGCTGCCGCCTTTACGAAAATGTCAGGTCTGTCCTTCCCGCCCCATTCCGAGCAGGTCAGCACACTGGAAAAATACCCGAGCACTCCGAGCCTTTCCAGCGCGGTACGCGCAAGCCGCTCGTCCCCCGCGGTAGCCACCGCAAGACCAGTGCCGCGCTTCTTCAGGCGCTCCAGCAGCTCCATCGCGCCGGGCTTCAGCGGGCATTCATTGATGTAAAAATCCTCTATCCCGGTCAGTATGGCCTTTAGTATCTCCTCCGGCGATTCCGGCAGCGAGTACTGCGCTTTAAGATACTCGCTGCCCTCGGGAAGGCTCATGCAGCGGAGCTGCTCGTCAAGTCCAGGCTGCGGAGTTATCCCCCTGCCCATGAGATAGCGCTCGCCCAGACCCTCCCATGCGGCGGTGGAGTCGAACAGCGTTCCGTCAAGGTCGAAAACGGCGGCCCTTATATCCTGGATATTCCTCATTTCGCGGTAATTCCCGCCAGGATATCATCGACCTCTTGAGCAGCGCTCTCGGTGGGGTAGTAGGTCTGTATCGACCAGTACTTTCCGTCCTGCTCGAACGTGAATTCCGACTGACCCATTATAAGCTGCGATGTTTCCTCGTCGGAGCACACCTCAAAATGAGAAAGCCAGCCGTTCTTTCCGGCGAGCTGCTCCTCGCCGAAGCTGGAATTCCTGATGTACATTCCGCTCGCCTGATAGCTGAAAACAGCCGTATCGTGGTTCTGGCGCGCGTAGTCCTCTGCTGTCAGCTTCTCTCCGGTGGTTTCGTCGGTCGTGATGTTAACCGAAGTCACGGACAGCACGGCGGACTTGTCCGAATTAGCCGCATACACAAGGTAGGACACGCCGTTTTCCTCGCAGTCCTTGCGGAATTTCTCCACACTGGACCTATCCGCGCTGTCATCGGAGCTTTCCAGCAGAATTTCGTATACCTTGTCGCCGACGGCGGTCGTCCAGTCCTCCGGGATATTCAGCTCCATTCCGGCGACAGAAACTGAGCTTCCTCCCGCCGTTGATGTAACGGACGCCGTACTGCTGTCAGAGCAGGCGGTTAGCCCCATGGTAAGCAATACTGCCACTGCTGCGGCGTAAAATCTCTTTTTCATGTAGTTCTCCAATCTTCTGAATTGATATA
>CAKSHG010000158.1 GCA_934456315.1 uncultured Oscillospiraceae bacterium
TCAAGCTGAAACGGCGGCTGTACATGATAGGCTCCGGGCTGCTGGAGGCGTACAACTGCGGCGCGTGGGACACTGAAACTACGATGATGTTCAGCCTGCGCGCGGGGAGAAGCTCCCATGTAGACGCTGCAGACCCCCAAAAGCTTGCGAATCCGGCGAGATTCCGGGAGGTCAGCATGATGAGCGTTGATCACATGTTACAGGGCGACGCGGCTACATTCATAAAGTACGATGTAGAGGGCAGCGAGAAGCAGGCTCTGGACGGCGCGAAGAAAACCATCGCGGAGCACCGTCCGAAGCTCTCCGTGGCGCTGTATCACCGCAACGAGGACATGTTTGCGATACCGCTCCAGATAGCGGAGCTGAACCGCAAATATAAGTTCTACATGAGGCATCACCCGTATATCCCGGACTGGGATACGAATTTATACTGCATTTGAGGGTAGACAATGAAGATAGTTATTGGAATAGTGCTGATATCGCTGGTGATACTCGGGCTCATCGCGTACATGATACTTATGCTGAACGCCCGGGAGATGATATTCTGCGGCGACCTCAAGAATGAAACGGGCACCGGTGCGCAGATAACCAGGGTCTACACCACCGATCTCAACGCCAACGAAACGCTCTCCGAGATAATCGTGAAGATGAACGAATCGGATACCGAGTCGGTCCAGAAATCCGATATCACCGAGGTGCTGGCGCAGTATCAGAATATAATTTACGCTCCGGTGTTCACGATAAACGTGACCAAGACGGATACGGCTACCTACATCATTGACGGCAGAGTACTGAACGGCCTTGACGAGAACGGCGACCCGGCAGTTCCGGATTACCGCCATGAGAAAATGCAGCTCAACGCCGTAGTCACAAACGGCAGGATAATCGCCGCGCAGAACGTATACGACAACGGCACCGATGAGGCGCAGGATATCCAGGACGTGGTGTTCACAGAGCGGCAGAAGGTCATCGACCCGATAGTTACCGGTGCGGATTCCGAAGCGGCGTTCGCATTCCAGGACTGCGACAGCTTCCGCGTTATCGTCAACGGCACGGGATTCACGGAAATGCCGTCTGTAACGTTCGTGTATGTTTACAATGTTGACGCGGTGAATCCGCTGGATTTCACGTCGATATCCAATGATTCCCTCGCGGTGAAGATGGATCTTTCCTACGACGACAAGGGCGATCTTGCGGCGTCTTACGAGCTGCTGAAAACTGTTACGGCGGATACCCAGCAGTAATGGCGTGCTTGAATTGAATAAGGGAACCTCTGAAAACCGGTGTGAGAAGCAAAAATGAGCAGGACGTGCCAGATTCTGGGAAAGCCGACGAAGATGGAGCACACTGCCCATTTTCGCTCACATGAGTTTTTTAGAGGTGACCATAATGCGTCCGGAGAGTTCTGCTCTCCGGATTTTTCAGAGGTGATAGAATGATTTGCAGACTCTGCCCGAGGGAGTGCGGCATAGACCGCAGCGTTTCCCGGGGATTCTGCGGAATGGGGGAGGTTCCAAGGCTCGCAAGGGCGGCTCTCCATCAGTGGGAGGAGCCGTGCATAAGCGGCGACCCGGACGATTCCGGGCAGACCGGCAGCGGGACGGTGTTCTTCTCCGGGTGCGTAATGAGGTGCGTGTTCTGCCAGAATCATGAGGTCAGCGCAGGCGGCTTCGGAAAGGACCTCACGGTGGAGCGGCTCGCCGGGATCTTCCTGGAGCTTCAGGAGCGCGGCGCATACAATATCAACCTTGTAAGTCCCACGCCGTTCGTCCCGCAGATAATTCGGGCACTGGACATCGCAAAGCCGCGGCTGAATATCCCGGTGGTGTACAACACGGGCGGCTATGAGCGGGTGGAAACCCTCCGGGCACTGGAGGGGTATGTCGATATCTTCCTGCCGGACGTAAAGTACTATTCCGATGATCTTGCCGTGGAGCTGTCGCAGGCTCCGCGCTACTTTGAAACTGCGATGAACGCCGTCGGAGAGATGTTAAGGCAGACCGGCAGACCGCAATTTTCCGGGGACATGCTGAAAAAGGGCGTGGTCGTGCGGCATCTGGTGCTCCCGTATCACTACAGGGATTCGGTGGAGGTCATACGGCGGGTCGGGGAGCGGTTCGGAAAGGACGTGCTTTTCAGTCTGATGAGCCAGTATACCCCGTTCTGGAAAGCAAAGGAGATCCCCAGGCTGAACCGCAGGATAACCACGTTCGAGTACCGGAAGGCTCTTGACGCCGTTTACGCGGCGGGGCTCGAGGGCTTCATGCAGGAGAGAAGCTCCGCCAGGGAGGAGTATACCCCGGATTTTGACCTCACCGGAATATAAATTTGATGATTTTATAAAATTTAACTTTACAAAATCAGTTTTTTGTGGTAAAGTAGTATTATGAAAATTACTACATGCAGGAGAATAAAGAAATGACTGATTTTTCCAAGCTGAATTTGGGAATAGACGGTGACAGTATCACCGCCGGTGAACAGTGGAGCTACCATGTTTATAAGAACCTCGGAATGAAGTCGCACAGCAATGTTGCGGTTGGAAGTTCGGTGTGGTACAAGCGTACATTCGAGGTCGCAGGAAAGACCGTCACAACGCAGGACTACGGCGCGGCTGACTTCGCCGGGATAAGCGACGGCTGGGAGCCTACGGACGACCCGGTCGAGATGCAGAAGCGCGCTAACAACTGCGCAGTGGTGCATATCCAGCGTTTCCTCGCGGAGGTAAGGAGCGGCAACTTCCCGAAGCCCGACATCTTTGCATTCGCGATGGGCACCAACGACCTGACCGAATTCATCGGCGACGCCGACAAGGTTCTGACCGGAAAGGAGCTTTCCGGCAACGAAAACATCGACCTGTTCACCGAGGCGGGCGCGGCAAGATGGTGCATTCAGACTATCCAGGAGAACTTCCCGGAGGCGAGAGTGTTCGTTATGACGCCTATCCAGACCGCCACTCCCGAGCACAACAGGAAGATAGAAAAGACCATCGACTGCCTTACAAAGATATGCAGAGGGCTTTCCGTCCAGATGATGGACGCTTACAGCAACTGCGGTATCTGCGAGAAATTCGAGGTCATAGGCGGCAGAGGCAAGTACCTCAAGGACGGTCTGCACCCGGACGTTGAGGGTCAGACCCTCGAGGGCGCGTTTGCCACCAAGGAAATACGCAACAACTATTTTTAAAGAGGACGTATATGGAATTTCCGGCAGAGCTGCGCGGCGAAGTCGAGCGGCTGCTATCTGAAGAAAATACCGATAATCTCGCGAGGGCGGCAGAGGGAATATCCGCGCGCTACCGCGAAAACGACGGCAGCGGGAAGCGCCTGGTCAGCTCCCGGAGGGATATCCTTGCGTATTCCGCGGTCAGAATGCCCGCGACCTTCGGCGCGGTGAGCCGTTCGCTGGAGCTGGCACTGGAGTGCTTCCCCGATGATGGATTCAGCACGGTGCTGGATATCGGCGCGGGTACCGGAGCGGCTACGCATGCGGCGGCGCTTGCCGCTGACTGCGGAGAGTTCACCTGCATAGAGCGCGAGCCGGAGATGATCGCCGTCGGGAAGCAGCTCACAAAGTTCTGCGGAGTTCCCGCCGTGTGGAAGCAGGGCGACATCACTTCCGGCTTCGATGAAAGCGCAGAGCTTGTGATGTGCTCCTACTGCCTGAACGAGCTGACCGAAAGCGCCCGCAGAAAGGCTGTGGAGCGGCTCTGGAACAGCACGCAGCGGCTTCTGCTCATTGTTGAGCCGGGTACTCCGGAGGGGTACTCCCGGATACTTTCGGCGCGGGAACAGCTCATCGGGCTGGGAGCGCGCATCGCAGCGCCCTGTCCGCAGGAGAGCGGCTGTCCGCTGGAAAAGGGCGACTGGTGTCATTTTACGGTGCGGGTAGCAAGGAGCAGGCTGCATAAGCAGCTGAAGGGCGGAGATGTTCCGTATGAGGACGAGAAGTTCTGCTTCCTGGCGGCTTCCCGGGAGGAAACAACGCCGTGCGCGGCGCGCGTGCTCCGCCACCCCAGGATAGACAGCGGCCGTATAACGCTGCGGCTGTGCACTCCGGGCGGGATCGAGGAGCGCATGGTGACCAAGAAAAGCCCGCAGTTCAAGGCGGCGAGAAAATCCGACGCCGGCGACAGTTTCGGTACATAAAGGGAAAAGGGATATTAAGGCTAAATGCCTGAATATATTATCAACAACAATATTGTATGGAGGTAATTGACATGTTCAAGAAAACCACAGCGGCTATTTTATTAAGCGCAGTACTCATGGCTGGCTCTTCTGTATCTGCTTTTGCAGAGGCGCCTGTGCAGACCGTTGTCGTAGAGCAGGAGTACGCTGCTTCTGCGGCTAAGACCTGGGACGGCAAGGCTGCTCTCCAGGCTGGTCAGAAGTATGTTATCAAGAAGAACACCACTGTTTCCGGCAAGGTAACTCTCCCCAAGGGCACTACGCTTACCGTTAACAAGGGCGCAAAGCTCACCATCGGCTCAAAGGGCGCGCTGACCGTCAAGGGCACACTGTCCGTCAAGTCCGGCGCAACGCTCGCAGTAAGCGGCACGCTGACCACTGCAAAGGGCAGCAAGGTTACAGACGCAGGCACCATCAAGTTCGGCAAGACTGCCAAGGTAACTCTCGGCGGCAAGCTGACTGTTTCCAAGACTGGTAAGGTAACAGGCACTCCCAAGAGCATCAAGCTCGCAAAGACTGGCACGGTCGCCATGAAGGGCACCAACTCCTGCAAGAAGCTGGCTGCGCTCCTCAATACCACCGCAGATACGACCGCGCAGGACAAGAAGGATATCGAAACTCTGCTGAACAATGTCGCAAATAAGGTACTCAAGGACGGCGACCTGTACGGCGCAGTAAAGATGGCTGTACCGGCTGATCTCCTCAAGCAGGCAGAGGAAGAATTCGCAGCCTACACCAAGGAGCTTGACCCCGCTGACGAGGCTTACGGCATGACATTCGAGCAGTTCATCAACGCTATGTTCACCGCACTTGTCGGCGACATGGCAGCTACAGTTGATTCCGCAAAGGTAACTGTAACAGACCTGACCGACTGCAAGAGCAAGCTCACCGACGAGCAGAAGCAGATGTTCGCAAACTCCGGCGATATCACCAAGGCATACGTTGCCAAGGTAAAGACTGATGTCACCTTTAAGCCGGGCGTTGATACAAGCAAATACAATACTGATGAAATTGGCGAACTGACCATGGTATACGCAGGCGGCAACTGGTACATCGCAGGCTGATGGAAGTCGTAACGGTGCTGACCGGCGGAGCGGTGTTTGAGGACGCGGCGGAGTATCTGCCGTATGTTTCGGCGCTCCGGCGGGACCGTATCGCAAGGAAGCGCAGCAGCCAGGATAAGCTGCTGTCGCTGACGGCGGGGCT
>CAKSHG010000159.1 GCA_934456315.1 uncultured Oscillospiraceae bacterium
CTGCGCAAGGAGTACAAGCTCGAGGGCGGGGAATCCGTAGTAGCGCTGAAGCGCATAAACCTCGATATAATGGAGGGCGAACTCTGTTGCATATTCGGTACGTCCGGCTCGGGTAAATCCACGCTGCTGAATCAGCTCGCCGGTCTTGAAAAACCGACGTTCGGCGATGTTTACATAAGGGGAGTCCCGATAACCAGGCTGACCGAGAATCAGCTTGCGGCGTTCCGGCAGAAGCACATCGGATTCGTGTTCCAGTCGTATAATCTGCTGCCGTTCATGACTGCGGTGGAAAACGTTGCCATGCCGCTGATGTTCCGCGGCGACAGCAAGCGCGATCGTACCAGACGCGCCGTTTCGATGCTGAAAAAGGTCGGACTGGGGAACCGTCTGAAGCACTATCCGCGGCAGATGTCCGGCGGACAGCAGCAGCGAGTCGGAATAGCCAGGGCGTTCGTTGCGAAGCCCGACGTGGTTTTCGCGGACGAGCCGACCGGAAACCTCGATTCCAAGACGACCATCGAGGTAATGGACATGATAAAATCCTTTGCAAGGAAATATAATCAGACTATAGTACTTGTAACGCACGATCCGGAGCTTGCGCAGTACGCAGACAGAATAGTGACGCTTGTGGACGGACGAATAGTAAGCGATACAAAAGGAGAGAACAATGAGCAAGAGAACAAGTAAGGTATTATCAATACTGCTGGGGGCGGCGCTGATAACCACAACGGTGCCGGCAGTTCCTACAGCGGCGTTCGCGGAGGGCGGCGACCCCGCCGTGACCACTACGCCGGAAACGACAGCGTCCACTACGCCTACAACGCCGACAGAGCCGGAGGAGCTGACGCTGAACCCGGTCGTAGTGAACTACAGCATTCTTGATACAAAGAACCAGAAAGCCGTCAATACTATCTATCACAACACGACCTTCACGCTGAAAATGTCCATCAAGGATATCAAGGTCAAGACCTCCCAGGTACCCGGCGGCAAAGCGGGGATAGACTTTCTGAAGAGCGTCGACAGCTTCAAGGGAACGCTGGACAGCCTGACGGTGACCTCGACCGGGGACGAACTGCTGAAGTACGATGTAGTCCTCAAGGACTGCAAATGGGTAGGCGACGACAAGAGCTTCGGCTTCAAGGTAGGCTACACCGGCGGCAGCGATTACGTTGACGGCTCCGTGAACGTGCTGGAGTGCACCGTTCCGGACAGCACTCCCGACCCGGTGGTGAACAATCCCGAGCCGATAATCAAGATCACGGCGGTCGAGCCTGACCACCCCATCAAGGCGGGCGACGAGGGCGAATTCCAGATACGACTGAAGAACCTTGGCACAACTGCGGCGTACAATATCCTTGCGGAAGTAAGCTCCTCCGAGGAGATACTCATCAAGGAGGGAACCGGCACGCAGGATATCGAGAGCCTGGGCTTCAAGGACGAGAAGATACTCACCATAAAGTATAAGGCGCTCGAAAAGATAAACTCCGAAAAGCAGAGCTTCACCGTAAATCTGCGTTACTACTATGACAACGGCTCCACCGAAACCACCGGCAGCACGAGCGCGCAGGTGAACGCTGCGGCGGAGATATCCACAGTAGAAAAGGTGTATCCGGTAATCGAGGCAGGATTCTCCATGGCAGAGGCTGACATAGAGCCGGACAGCACCTACAGCGGAGTGCTCACCATCAAGAACACCGGTACGGCGGACATGAAGGGGCTGTATGTGAACTTCACAAGCTCCGATGATATCGTTATAACCGACGGCACAGCCTCCAGGTATTTTGATGATATCCCCATCGGAACGACCAAGCAGATAACCATGAAGTTCCGTACCATGAAAGACATCACGACTATCCGCCAGACCATCACCGCGAGCCTGAAGTACAACTACGTCATGGGCAGCGAAGAAAAGGACGGCTCCTATGAGGAAACCTATGTGATGTTCGGTCAGAAGGCGGAGGAAACCGCCCCGTTACCGCTTATCACTTCCAAGCCCCTCGACTTTGACCTCGAGGCAGGAAAGAGCTACCGCAAGGCATTCTATATCGTAAACAAGGGCAACGAGGACATGGAAAACGTAACCGTCAAGGTAAAGGGCGGCGAGGGCGTCAACATCACCCAGGGCACCGACAATTTCTTTGTTGAGAAGATAAAGGCAGGCGCTGAAAAGCGTATCCTGGTGCGCTTTGACACCGCTGCGGAGCTTTCCAGCGTAAACCAGACCCTCGACGTCGAGGTGGAGTACCGCTACGACAAGAGCGGCACCAAGACGGTTGAAACCAAGACCGGGACCATCACCATGAATTCCAGCGTTTCTACCGCGCCCGTGCTGCGCATTTCCGGCGAGAAGCTGGATTCCGCGATAGTACCGAACACCGAGTACGAATACACGATAACCGTCAAGAACTACGGCGACATCACCGTAAGGGACGTGTTCGTTGACCTCACGAGCACAGACGCATTCTACTTCCTCGATGGGACCGAATCCGCGTTCATCGACATTATCCGTCCGCAGGACACTGCGACATTCAAGGTCAGATTCAAGACCCTCGAGGACATCACCTCCGCGAAGCAGGGAATAACCGCCGCAATGAAGTACAGCTACGGCAGGAATACTTCCATCAAGCAGGGCGAGA
This sequence comes from uncultured Oscillospiraceae bacterium, assembly GCA_934456315.1. Taxonomy (GTDB): domain Bacteria; phylum Bacillota; class Clostridia; order Oscillospirales; family Ruminococcaceae; genus CAG-115. The sequence continues at coordinate 2,637 of CAKSHG010000159.1, forward strand.
GCAGCTCCTCCGCGACCATCATCGCCGCTCCCAATAAGGCGGGCGACGGTAAGGACACCGGAGCGGCTCCGAACATCATCATCGGCAGATACGACATCGGCGCCGACCAGATAGCCGCAGGTGATGTTTTCACGCTCGACCTCGATTTCTACAACACCAACGCAACTACCGCAGTCGAGAACATGGTGATGACCGTCAACGCAAGCGGCGACCTGTCCATTTACGGCGGCAGCAGCTCGTTCTATTATGCGAGCCTTCCGGCGGCGGGCGCAGCGAGCGAGTCCGTACAGTTAAGGGCGCTTCCTACTGCGGCGACCGGAACTTCCTCGGTTTCCGTTTCGTTCAAGTACGATTACCTTGTAGGCGACACCCGTACCAGCATGACCTCCGAGCAGACCATCTACGTTCCGCTCTACCAGCCGGATAAGCTGACCCTTTCCGTAAGCAAGCCTACATATGATATCTACGTCGGCAACGAGGTGTACATCACCCTTAGCTACATGAACAAGGGACGCGCAGACGCATCCAACGTAAAGGTCGAGATAGTCAGCGCTTCCGGCAGCTCCGACGAGGGTCCTGTCGACGACAACACCAATATCGGCGGAAAGACCTCCGAGTCCGCTGGTTCTGCTACCTATGATATCCCCGCAATGGACGGCGAGCAGCCGATGTTATCCATTGCGTCCGACAAGATGGTCGCAACTGACGGAGTTATAGATGCGGGCTACATTGACGGTGGGGCGATGGGCGATGCCGGATATGTAGACGGCGGCTACATCGACGACGGCTCAATGGGCGGCTACGACGATTACAGCGACCCGGGATACACCGCGCTCAACACTGAAAAGGTGATAGGCAACATCGCAGCCGGCGGCAACGGCACGGCGGATTTCGTTATCACTCCCACCAGAGCCGGCGAGGTAAGCTTCGTGCTCAAGGTAACATACGAGGATTCCAACATGAACGAGATCGTGAAGGAGCTTCCCGTTACCCTGAACGTCATCGAGCAGCAGTGGGATTTTCCCGACTACCCCATGACAATGGAAACTACAGACGTCGACGGCGAGGGCGGATTCCCGTGGCTGGTAGTTATCATCGGCGGCGCAGTGCTCGTTGCAGCAGGCGTTGTAGTGCTCATCGTCGTACTTACTAAGAAGCACAGGAAGGGCAAGAAGCTCACGGCTGACGATATCGACTGGGAGGACGATCTTGACGAGGACGAAAAGTCCGACAGTGACGATACGACAAAGGTTTAATGGTGACGAGCCATGAAAATTCTAGACATGATAAAGATGTGCCTGCAAAACCTGACGCGCAGGAAGTCGAGAACTATCCTGACTGTCCTGGGCGTCGTGGTTGGCTGCTGTGCCATCGTAACTATGATGTCGATAGGCTTCGGAGTCCAGAATTCGCAGCAGATAATGCTTGAGGGCATGGGCGACCTTACCCTTATCCAGGTCTACTCCGGCGGACGAAAGGACACCAAGCTCGACGACAACGCGATAAAAAAGTTCCAGAACATCGCCAACGTTGACGTTGCGCTCGGAAAGAGCCAGCTGAACAACGTTAACATGACGGTGTACGCAGGCGACAATGACCGCTACCAGATGCAGTGGGTGAATGTCGTCGGAATAAACAAGGACGCGATGGAGAAGTTCGGATTCCAGCTCATCGAAGGCTCCTATCCGAAGAACAGCTTCGAGGTGCTTGCGGGACAGTACGCGGCGTATAACCTCCAGGACTCCATGCGCCCCGACGGAAACAATACAATCAGCCGCTGGGATTACATGTACAGCTACGACCCCAACACCGGCGAAATGACGGAAAACGACCCGTCCGCGCTTCCGGAGCCTTACATGCAGCTCAACGGGCAGACATTAAAGCTCGAGCTTTACAGCTACGAGAACTACGATGTCAAGAAGTATCAGGACGTCAAGGTCACCGGCATAGTCAAGGAGGACTACAATAAGGACTACGCGACCAGCGAGGGCCTGATATTCTTCACGTCCGACCTCCAGGCGCTGTATAAGATGTTCTACCCGAGCGCGAACACGAACGCCATGGAGTACAGCGAGATATACGTCAAGGCTAAGGACATCTCCCAGGTCGCTGACATCGAAAGCGCGATAAAGAAGCTGGGCTACTCCACCTATTCGATGGAGTCCGTCCGCAAGCCCCTCGAGGAGGAGGCGCGCAAGCAGCAGATGATGCTTGGCGGACTTGGCGCGGTATCGCTGTTCGTTGCGGCACTGGGCATTACTAACACGATGATAATGTCGATATCCGAGCGTACCCGCGAGATCGGCGTCATGAAAGCGCTGGGCTGCTTCCTCGGAAACATCCGTTCCGTGTTCCTCATGGAAGCGGGATTCATCGGACTTATCGGCGGGATCATCGGCAGCGTGCTGAGCTTCTTCATATCGGTGGGGATGAACGTCTTTACCAATGAAGCCGCACAGTCGATACAAATAACCGACCTCGCGACCCTCTGGACGAAGATAACCACCGCGATGGACCCGGCGAACAGCCCTATGTCCATCGTGCCGCTGTGGCTTTACGGATTTGCTATCCTCTTTTCAATATGCATCGGACTCGGTTCGGGATTCTACCCGGCAAACAAGGCGGTGCACATCTCCGCGATGGAGGCTATCAAGCGCGAGTGACAGACTTTGCGGTGTAAAACGTGAACGCGTTATAATAATAACAAAGAGCAGGCTGACGAA